>DODH01000092.1:2631-10016 GCA_003545625.1 Nitrospina sp. | reverse complement strand
GTATCACCGCCACACGCCTAGTGGCGGCGGGCGCAGCGGAAGCCTTGCCAGATATTAAACTGATCGGGCCGTTCGTTAAAGCGGTAGGTAGTTCTCATATAGTAGGCCTTGTAATACCAGTTGCCCCCCCTTAGAATCTTGCTGATTCCGGTTTCAGGCCCTTGCGGGTTTTTTTGTTCAGAGTCTTCATAGGTTCCACCGTCAAACCAATCGGCAACCCATTCCCAGACATTACCCGCCATATGATGGATGCCGTAAGGAGAAACACCCCGGCTCATGCTATTTACAGGCTCCATTACTTTGAAACCCAGGTCAGAAAATTTACGCCGGAAAGTCACACGCTTGTTGTCAGGAAATTCGTTTCCCCAGGGAAAAATTCTCTGGTCGGTTCCCCGCGCGGCTTTTTCCCATTCAGCTTCCGTGGGCAAGCGTTTGCTTTTCCATCGGCAATAGGCATCGGCACCATACCAGGAGACCCGGTTGACAGGGAGGTTCTCCAATCCAACCCGTGGTTTATATTTTCCGTCCACCAGCTCAACCGTAACGCTTGGGGTGATTTCTATAAACCGCCCGGCAGAGGCCTGATGGAAATTGAGAAACTCGGCGAAGTCAAAACTTGTCACCTCATATTTATCCATCCAGTAAGCATTGAGGGTGACTTCATGAACCGGGTCTTCATCCATATCTCCCCATTCGTTATCATTCTCTATTTCAAAACCCATGGTGAATGATCCTTCGGGAATGAAGGCCATATTTTCAAAAGTTTTTTTTTGCAGGGCGCATGACGATAAAAAAAGAACCATCATCAAACCCGTCAGGGTATTAAAAATATTTTTCATTCGATGATACTTGTACAAATCGGCTGATAAAATGCAGAGGTGTCACGCATGGGCGGGAATTAGCAATGACCCGTATATCCTTTTATAGGTCAGTCTTTTTGATTTTTTCGTGTGATCCGTCGCAGAAAGGCCTGTTTTTCGTTCTGAAGCAACCACATAATAAATAGGTTTTATTTTTATCCAGCTTTAATATTTCCGGCCCATCGCCGCCGGTGGTGTGATGCGTGGCATCGCAAAACGGCCAGTGGTTGGACTGCATACAGGTGCAAACAGCAATTTCCTCGGTATCGGTTATTTTTATAGGTCCCTCTCCTGGCATTGTCGATATCCTTTTTAATTTTTTTATATCAGTGAGAAAGCATAGGAACGGATTTTAAGCTGTCCTGATCCGGAAGGAAAACTGTGAATAAAGTTCCTTTGCCAACGGTGCTTTTAACATCCATGACCCCCTCGTTTCGGTTGACAATTTGGTAAACGGTCGCCAACCCTAAGCCTACCCCATTTTTCTTGCTGGAATAAAAAGGGTCATAAATATTATTGATCTGGTCGAGGGCAATGCCGCAACCTTCATCCTGAACCTCAAGAACCATGCCGCGGTGATTTGCTTGAAATTCTCCGCTACGAAAAGAAAAAACCTCCTTGAGTTTCAAGGCCAGGGTTCCTTGGGACATCGATTCCAATGCATTGATACACAAATTCCATACAACCTGTTTAATTTGTTCCTCGTCTCCATTTAGAATCAGATGGTCTGTCGTTCCCTTGAAAATAATCTGTTTTTTAGAGCTAATGTCCTCTTTGTTTTTTAACAGGATGATTACATCCTGAATAAGTTGAGTCAAATCTATAATGGTATTATTGTTCTTTCTAGGTTGGGAATAATTGAGAAAATCTGAAAGAATGACGTTAAGGCGATCCGTTTCCTTAATAACTATTTGCATCAGTTTTTTATAGGAGTCTCTAAGTTTAAGGCCTCTTGCCAGAACCTGGATGGAGCCGCTCAATGAAGTCAGCGGGTTTCTGATTTCATGGGCCAAGCCTGCCGAAAACCTTCCCACCGCCGCTAACTGCTCTGTCCTCGAAACCTTTTCCTGCATTTCTTTTACTTCGGTGAGATCTTCAAATACCAGAATGTATCCCGGCAAATCAAGATCGGCAAGATGGCTAATTTTGATCCGGATAAAAATGATCTTTCCGTCTTTTCTTTGGTATTCACCTTCAATCTGTTTTGGAAGAATAAGTTTTTTATCTTCGGAAAACAGGTTTTTCAATTCGGCCAAAGGTATCAACCGCTCAACGGATTTCTCCAGACTCTCTTCAGTGGAATAACCTATGAGGGCTCTCGCGGCAGGGTTGATCAATGTGATCATGCCCCCCGGGTTGGTGGTGATCAAGCCATTCCCCATGTTCTGTACAATATTGCGGTTGAAAGCCCTTTGCTCTTCCAGATGGATGCTTGCACGAACCAGTTCCTCTTTAACTATTCGCAGTCGATGCGAGAGAAAACTGCTTAGATAAGCCACCGTGTAATAGGAAACAATGTTTAGAAAAATCACATAAAAAACATAACCGCTTTCAAAAGATACCTTCGATTCAGGAAACAAATAAACCGGCGTAATAATGCCAAAATATTCCAAGTCTACCAGCACCCCATAAATGATAATAGCGCCTGATGCGGCCAGATAGGCCGCGGTCCTGGGTAGCGTGACACTGGATGCAATAATTACAAATAAGAAAAGGAAGGAAATGGGGCTGTCAATACCCCCTGTGGTGAAGAGAATGCCTCCTACCAGCAGCAAATCTCCCGAGACCTGGAGTGAAGCATTTTCCGTCAAGGTCAAAAATCGAAAAAGAACCGCATAAACAAGGGACATGAAAAAGCCTGCCCCAATAGCCATGCAGAGGGGCTCTATGGGTGCGGTGATTCCCAGCCGTTCTTGGAAGGTAAGCAGGAGGCCCACAAATCCGGTCAAAAAGAAGACCCTCAAGAGCATGATCCTTCTGACTCGTTGCTCTAATTCCTGATCCTGATTGTGGATTTCGCGTTTCATAACTCGGCCGGATTCGCCAACGAATTCAATCTTCGTCTAAATAGCATCTCCCATTTTAAATATGGGTAGGTACATGGCAACCACAATGAATCCGATTATAACCCCCAGGAAGACCATGAGCATGGGTTCCATCAGGGCCGTTAGACCATCAACCGCTGTATCAACTTCTTCATCATAGAAGTCTGCGATTTTGGACAGCATTTTATCCAATGAGCCCGAGGCCTCGCCAACATCAATCATTTGAATGACCATGGGAGGAAAAACAGCTTCTCGTGAAAGGGGAGCGGCAATGGTTTCACCCTCTTTGATGGCCTGAATGGTTTTGAACACGGCAATTTCCACGATTTTATTTCCCGAGGTCCGCGCGCAAATATCCAACGCTTCTATCAAAGGTACTCCGCTTGAAATCAGAGTTCCCAGTGTCCGCGAAAACCTTGCCACCGAAACCTTTTGAATTAAAATTCCAAATACAGGGAGCTTTAAAGCAATCCGATCTATTTCAATATTTCCCCGTTCGGTGGCGTAAACTTTTTTAAAGGTAAAGAAAAAAGCGACCATCCCCCCTAGCATAACGTACCACTGGTTTATGAAGAAGTCGCTGACATTCATAACGATCTGTGTGGGACCCGGTAATTCCTTTCCTCCCCCCGCAAACACCGCGGCAAACGACGGGATAACAAAGACCATTAAAAACCCTACGACGACAAAAGCTACCGTCATAATCGCTCCCGGATAAACCATGGCGGCTTTTACTTTCTTCTTCAACGCTTCCGCTTTTTCAATATACGCTGCCAGACGCCTGAGAATGATGTCCAGGATTCCGCCCACTTCTCCCGCTTCGACCAGGTTGCAGTAAAGCGAGTCCCAAATCTTTGGAAATTTTTTCAGAGATTCCGACAGGTTATTTCCAACTTCAATATTTCCCTTAACCTTTAAAATTGTTTCCCCAAAGGTTGGATTGTCAGACTGTTTTCCAAGAATATCCAGGCACTGGACCAGAGGAAGCCCAGCATCGACCATGGTCGAAAACTGACGGGTAAAAATGACCACATCGCGGGTGGTGATTTTATGGACTTTAGGGCCAAATAAAGCACTTTCACCGGCTTTTTTCTTAATGGTGGTAACGCGGATGTTCTGCAATTTCAGTTTAGAGACCGCGGCCTTTTCGTCTTCCGCTTCCACTTCTCCGGTTTTCACTTTGCCCCGGACCCGAGATTTGTAAGTAAAAGTAGGCATAATCGATTTGAACTAATCCTGTTGTTTTAAAGTATAGGAATTAATTTTATTTTTTGTGCTTTCAAGCTCTAGTCCAATGCGTGTCAGCAAATGGGTCGTCATCCGCAAGCGTTCCACCAATGCCAGGATAATGGGTTTCATACCATCCTGAAGTCCATTCATTGATTTATCAAAAAATTCCTTGTATATGACACCAACTGTCACATCGCCTATGGCGGTTATGTTAGCGCTGCGCACGGTTTCTGAGATCAGACCCATCTCTCCAAAAACTTCTCCCTCTTTGAGAGTTCCTACGGCTACGATTCTTTTATCAATTTTCTTGGTAACGCGAACCTTGCCTTTGAGGATCACGTAGGCATTATTACTCATAATCCCTTCGGTGATGATGATATCACCATCGGCATAGTGTTGGTGAATTGGAGTGTCTTGCAAGCTCATGCTTTCCCCGCAGAGTGAAGAGTTTCTTTGAATACCTTGTAAAAAATCTCAATTTCGGAAATCGATTTTTTTAACACATCTTCCAGCTTTTCTATGTCGCTTTCATTGATCACAACATTGACGCTTTTATGGAAGGCCTGCATGTTTTTCAGGGTCTTAAAATTTTTGCCCATCAACGCAACGAAAATGTTCCTGCGAATCACCATAGGCATTTCGATCAGGGTTTTGTAAACGGGGTTATTATCCAAGTCCTGGTTTCCGTAGTTTTCATGCAGGGCAATAAAATGGAAGTGGGTAAACTTCATTTTATGAACCGCGTGTTCCAGCGATTTTGCGTATTGGATTTTATAACCCCTGCTTTCCAGTACTTTAGTCCAGGCAGATTGGTTTTTTTCGTCTAATATCAGTGCCAACTGGTCATCTTCATCATAAATAACCAATTCTTCATCATCTTCAAATTCTTCTTGATTCACAACCATGCCCGCCGTATCCAAGGCCTCTTCTTGTTTAGGCGGTGTGTCTTTGGTTTTCAGGTGCTGATCTATCTTGATTTTGTTTTTGCAACCCGGGCAGGTGATTGAAAAGGCCTGATCCTTCGGCAATTTCTCACCCGGAATGTTCATCGACCGCTGGCATGCATTACACGTAACTTGCATCTTGCTTTACCCTTTCTTATTTTGGAACCTTAGCCTCATACTCATCATCCATGTTTAGCTCATCAATATCTGCAGTCTTCTCCCCTTTAGCCGATTTGAGGGTATCAATACCCCGGCCTACCACAGCCTTGCGAGAAGCATATGCCATGGCGGTTTCTTCTGTGATGAGACCTTCCTGATACAGTTTCAGTATATGCTGATCGAAGGTCCACATACCGTATGCATCGCCGTTGGTGATAATTTCGTAAAAAGTTTTATCTTCTGTCTCGCCATTAATGATGGTGTCTTTTACCCGCAGATTAGAAGTCATGATCTCGAGCAAGGCAACCCGACCCCCGCCTACCTTAGGAAGCAGACGTTGACAAATAATCCAGCGAATGGTGTCGGCCAGACGTATGCGTATCTGTTGCTCTTCTTCCTGGGAAAACATGCCCACGATGCGGTTGATGGTTTGCCCGGCATCAACCGTATGCAGTGTACTCAGGACCAGATGGCCGGTTTCCGCCGCGCTAAGGCCGATTTCAACCGTTTCCCGGTCACGCATTTCCCCAACCAGAATAACCTTGGGTGCCTGGCGCAAGGCCGCCCGGAGCCCGGTAGCAAACGCATCATAATCGCTTCCCAATTCCCGCTGGTTAAAGGTAGATTTTTTATGGGGGTGCACAAATTCCACAGGATCTTCCAGGGTGATGATATGAATGGATTTCTCCTCGTTCATTTTATTCAACAAAGCCGCAAGCGTCGTCGATTTACCGCTTCCGTTCGCCCCTGTAACCAGGATAAGGCCATTTTTTTCTTCGGCGGCTTTGGCAAACTGGCCCGGAAGCTTTAAGTCTTCAATGGATGGTATTCGTGTCTCCAGTTTTCTCAATACGACAGTATAATTTCCGCGCTGTGAAAATATATTCACGCGAAACCGGGCTTTACCCACTAAAAAATAGGAACAGTCGCAGGAACCTTGCTGGATTAAAATTTCCGTCAGCCTCCTATCCGAGTTGATCAGGTTCAGGGCAAATATTTCTGCCTGGAACGGCGTGAGCATCTCGATGGGAGGGTCAATGGGAACTGCCGTCAATTCTCCGGACGACTCCACCTGGCAGGCTTTGCCAACCGTGATATTGAGATCGGAAATATTTCCGAACGCTTCCAGCATGGTGGTTAAAATATGATCGATTTCTGCTTTTCTCATAGTTTACTCATAAAAATTCTGGAGGTTCACTTAGGAATTGAACGAACCGCTCTTTAACAATCGCCTTGTCGTATGCATCTTCCGGACTGATTTTTTTCGCTTCCAAAGCTATGAGAATGGCATCGTCCAATGACTGCATGCCAAATTTTTTCCCTGTCTGAATTGCCGAAGGAATTTGAAAGGTCTTGCCCTCACGAATCAGGTTGGAAACTGCCGGGGTCACTACTAGGACTTCCAGTACTGCCATTCTTCCTTTTTTATCGATACGTTTGAACAGGTTCTGAGCTATTACTCCTTTCAAGGATTCAGAAAGGGTGGTACGAATTTGCGACTGCTGGTGCGCCGGGAACACATCGATTATCCGGTCAACGGTTTTTGCCGCGCTTTGGGTATGAAGGGTGCCAAAAACCAAATGGCCCGTGGAAGCGGCTTCCAAAGCCAGCTCAATGGTTTCCAAATCCCGCATTTCACCAACGAGTATGATATCCGGGTCTTCCCGCAAAGCACCGCGCAGGGCAGATTTGAACCCTTTTGTATGCACTCCCACTTCACGGTGATTCACAATACAGCTTTGGCTTTTATGAACAAATTCAACCGGGTCTTCAACGGTAATAATATGGCTTTTTTTGTTTCTGTTGACGTAGTCCATCATGGCGGCAAGTGTTGTGGATTTACCACTTCCCGTGGGCCCGGTAACCAGGACCATTCCCTTATGCAACATGGAGAGTTTGGTGATGACTTTGGGGAGACCCAGTTGCTCGGCAGTCAGAATTGTGCTCGGAATTTCCCTGAACACCGCTCCCACACCCCATTTCTGCTGAAAATAATTCGCCCGATACCGGGCCAGATTGGGAATTTCATAGGCGAAATCCACATCACCGGTTTCTTCAAAAACCTTGATTTTATTTTCCGGGGCAATTTCATATAACATGGCCTTCAATTCATCATTTTCCAGCGCCTTGTATTTAACTCGTTCCAT
>DODH01000092.1:0-2220 GCA_003545625.1 Nitrospina sp. | reverse complement strand
GCATCAATTTTAGCCACGATTCAATCCACCAGTTTAGAGTGAATAATAAAGTCTTTGACTACTTTGTCCTCACTCTCTGGCAAAGTAATGGCCTTGCCATTTAAAACCAATTCAACTCCTGTTTTATTACCTATCGTCAAGCGGATCGCTTCATTACCCCAGAAGGTCTTTGATGTTCCCGCTGGGAGAATAAAATCTTCCTCCCTTAAATCATCGATGGTCATATTAAACCACGAAATTTCTTTTACATGAATCGAAAGCTTTAAAGATTTTTCAATGTCTGCAGGATTTTGCGACTCCAAATCAGGCTGTGAAACACTTGTGGTCTGTGTGGTCAGTGCAATCGATTCTTGGGGAGGTGAGACTTTTTTCTCATCCACATCTTCTTTTCTGGCAGGTTTACCGGACGGATTGATTTGAATCGAAAGTTCTGGAATCCCCAAGTCGGCAGAGTCTTCCTCCTGAGCATCCACGTTTTCTTCCACAGGTGGTTCTTCAAATAAATCGGAGCTGGAACTTACTGAAGGTTCCTGATTAGCTGCCCCAGCCTGTATTTGAAGCAATGGGACGTTTTTTTCCTCCGATTTTCCTGAAGAATCTCCTATTCCATTTTTTATCAGGACTCCCACGCCAAACAAGAAGCCGGCGGCCACCAAAATTAACAGGCCATATGCCAAGAAGGTTTTGGGTTGTGTATTAAAGGAAGCTGTTTCTTGGGGGCAATTTTCCTGCTTGTTGAATTCCACAGATTCTTTATAGATATTGAGCATTTCCTCAACATCCGAGCCGATGGTGTTGGCATAAGAGCGAATATACCCCTTAATAAAAACTTCGCCCGGGAGCTGGTCAAAAGAGTTCTCTTCAAGAGCCTTAAGAAAACGAATATGAATTTTAGTGGTCCCGGAGATTTCCTCCAGAGGCACCCCCCTTAATTCACGTTCATGCTTTAAATAAGAACCAAAATTTTCAACCATAATTTTTATTTATTTGGACGAACTAATTGTATATATTCCCTGGATTTTTTGGCCAAGTCCCCTCTGGGGGAATAAAGAATTACTTTTTGAAAATGATCCAGAGCCTGGTCCTTTTTTGCTTCCTTCAAATATAGTTGTGCCAACTCAAAATGGGCTTGAGAAAAACGCGGCCTGAGAGATAGAGCCCTCTGCAAAAATTCCGTAGCTCGATCAAAACGCTCCTGATTAATATAAGCCAGAGCCAGGTTAAGCCGAATCCCTGCATTATCTTTTATCTCAAGAGCTTTTTCCCACTCGATTTCCGCTTCATTCTTTTTTCCCAGATTGTAGAAGCACAGCGCGACCCAATTATAAACCTGTTGGGGTCGCCGGGTTCCTGGTCGCGCCAAGTCTTCCCGAAAATATTGGATCGCCTTTTCCCAGTGCCCCTGTTGCATGTAGATCAAACCTAACTGCCGATAAGACTCCTTGAAATCATTGTTTAATTTGATGCTTGTTAAATATTCTTGTTCTGCTCTTTCAAGATTCCTCTTAGAAAAATAAGCCTGTCCCAAAAAAAAATGAAAATTCGGGTCTACAGGATCCAGCTCAATAGCTTCTTTTAGCAAGACCACCATTTGATCCTGCTGGTTCAACGAACCTGCCTGGAGGGCTTCCCTGAATGTTTTTTGGGCCTGAGCTTTTTGATCACCCGGCTTGTCCAGCAGGTCAGTAGTAGCACAACCTGTGATAAATACAAATGCAAGCGAACAAATTACAGCCGCACATGACTTTTTAGGTACCAAGGCTCTTGTTATCAAAAAGCTCATAAGTTTTTATATTTTATAAAGTTATTTGATTCAGCTAATGAAAATTATACCAAACGGCTAAAGCTTTCTCAACTGGCTAAACGACAAAGAATCAAAGAGCAAGACCTAAAGTGTTAAAAAATCTGAGAAATTCTAAAGAATGGGTCCCGTCAAGCCGATAGGAGCTATGATGAATATTGCCCAAAAACCAGGAATTTAACCAAAATCCAGCTAACTGATTATAAATAAAAGGGTTTTTGGGTTTTCCAGCATTTAAAGCTTAAAACGCAGGTTTTAGGGGCCACCTGAAATCGATGTGCTAGCTTTATGTAGTTGAATTTTATATAATATTAAGCGTTCAAGGGGTTGTGGCTATTGCGCAGGCCCTTTAAAATAGAGAATCTTTAAATTAATTAAAAAAACCTCGTGAAATTGAGGTTTGAAAGGAGGCGCCTGGA
>DODH01000066.1 GCA_003545625.1 Nitrospina sp. | reverse complement strand
GTGAAAGCATAGATAGTAGGAGGTAGGAGTTAAAAAGGGTGAGTTTAAAAAAATATTAATGGACCATTTTTAAATCATTTTTGATATAATCCTGAAAAGTTATTCAAATTGCCAGGTAGCGCGAAAAACTTCCCGCCGTAAATTATTGAAAATTAGAGTGCCGGAGTGGTGAAATTGGTAGACGCACGGGATTCAAAATCCCGCGAGGGCAACCTCGTGTCGGTTCGATTCCGACCTCCGGCACCACCCTCTCACGAGGGAGCTTGTACCATTATTAACTTTATAACCCGAAGTGTGTGTGGTGCAATTGGAATGTTATGCAAGGCCTACCCATTTTGCTAGGCTCTGACCTTGTATCTGGAACCCTTTTTAGACAAAAATCAATGAGCGATTCTCATAGCCCACAAGCAAAAGCTTACTGGAAAGCAAATATCCGCATTGTCCTCTCACTTTTATCAATATGGTTTGTGGTTTCTTTCGGAATGGCAATCCTGTTCGTCGATGTTTTGGATAATTTCCGTTTCTTCGGATTTAAATTTGGTTTCTGGATGGCACAACAAGGCTCTATTTTTTGTTTCGTCATTCTTATTTTTGTCTATGTCTATAAGATGAACAAACTCGACCACAAATATGGTGTGGATGAGGACCGGGACAACTTTTCCAAAGACGACACTTATCACGATAATAAAGAATCTCAAAAATAAACCCTGTATGGACGTTCAGACATTAACTTTTATTTTTGTTGGAGCAACATTCACTCTTTATATAGGCATCGCTATATGGGCGCGGGCTGGGAATACGGACGATTTCTATGTCGCCGGAGGAGGAGTGCCCCCTCTTGCCAATGGCATGGCAACGGCGGCCGATTGGATGTCTGCCGCTTCATTCATTTCCATGGCAGGCATCATATCTTTTATCGGACGTGATGGAGCCGTTTATCTGATGGGATGGACAGGAGGTTATGTCCTGCTCGCCTTGCTTCTGGCGCCCTATCTGCGCAAGTTCGGCAAATACACGGTTCCCGATTTTGTCGGCGATCGTTATTATTCCGACATCGCCCGGGTGGTCGCCGTCGTGTGTGTTTTATTTGTTTCGTTTACTTATGTGGCAGGTCAAATGCGCGGGGTGGGTATTGTTTTTTCCCGTTTTCTGGAAGTTGAAATCACTACAGGTGTTTTCATTGGCATGGCCATTGTCTTCTTTTATGCAGTGCTTGGCGGCATGAAAGGAATTACCTACACCCAGGTGGCACAGTATTGCATTTTGATTTTCGCTTTTCTGGTTCCCGCTATCTTCGTATCCATGTTGATGACAGGACACCCCATCCCACAACTCGGATTTGGCAGTACTCTGGTCGACGGTTCCAATACCTATCTTCTTGATAAGCTCGATCAATTATCTGCCGAGCTTGGGTTTGCAGCTTATACGGCAGGCAAAAAGTCCACCATCGATGTGTTTTTTATCACGGCTGCTCTGATGGTTGGCACCGCGGGACTCCCCCATGTCATCGTAAGATTTTTTACAGTTCCAAAAGTTCGCGATGCTCGTATTTCAGCAGGGTATGCCCTGGTATTTATTGCGTTGTTATATACAACCGCTCCGGCGTTGGCCTCTTTTGCCCGGGTCAACCTTATCAATACCGTCCATAATGCAGAATACAAGACAACTCCATCATGGTTTAAGAACTGGGAAAACACCAACCTCATCGCCTGGGTCGATAAAAATCAGGATGGGAGGATCCAATATTCCGCGGGAAAAGCCTTCAGAGGGAAACCTCAGTTTTTGCAGGAGCGGGGTCTCAAAGGAGAAAGAAAAATTTCAAACCCGCTTACCGATAACCTTAATGAACTTTATATCGACCGCGACATTATGGTTTTGGCTAATCCTGAAATCGCCGGCTTGCCGAATTGGGTAATCGCTTTGGTTGCGGCAGGGGCCCTGGCTGCCGCGCTTTCCACTGCGGCTGGATTGCTACTTGTTATATCTACATCCATCTCTCACGACCTATTGAAAAAAATGTTTTTGAAGAGTATTACCGACAAACAGGAACTGTTTTTTGCCCGAATGTCAGCGGCACTGGCTATCATCATCGCCGGATACTTTGGCATTCACCCACCTGGATTCGTTGCGCAAGTAGTGGCATTCGCCTTTGGTCTTGCGGCTTCGTCATTTTTCCCAGTTATTTTGATGGGAATTTTTTCGAAACGTATGAACAAAGAAGGTGCCATTGCAGGAATGATAACCGGACTCTCGTTCACCGCCAGCTATATCATTTATTTTAAATTCATTAATCCTTCTGCCAACTCTGCGGAAAACTGGTGGTTTGGAATTTCACCGGAAGGGATCGGAACTTTGGGAATGTTATTTAATTTCCTTGTTGCAAGCCTGGTTAGCCAATTCACTGCCCCACCCCCAGATGAAATTAAAGATATGGTAGATGATATAAGAATTCCTCAGGGTGCCGGATCTTCCTATCACCATATAAAATCGTAAATAAAGCTATTGCAGTCATACCCCTGCGGGGACACTAAAGCTTTGGGAGAATACTACGCCTTCGTCGGTTCTACCCCTTGGGGCACGAAGGTTTAGGAAAAGTATCCCGGCCGCTAAAGAACCTTGAACACCAGGAAGGTCATGTCATCGAATTGCGGTGCATTGTGGGTAAAAGTCTGTATGGCATTCTCGACTTTTTCCAGAACCCCTTCCGGCGTTCCGTTTGATTCAACAATCATCGATCGTAGCCTGTCCATGCCGAAATGTTCTTTTTGATTATTCATCGGCTCCACCACTCCATCAGAATACAGGAAAACCACATCACCGGATAAAAGCTGAACTTCTTCCTCTGTATAGGAGGCATTTTCTGTAATCCCCAAAGGGATTCCTCCTGCTTTCCCCGGCTTTCACCAGAACATCACCTAATTTAAGTTTTTGACGGATGGCCATGAAATATTTTTTCTTGAGAAACCATAATGTTTTAACGAATTGTAAAACCTAATTTTACACCCAAACGGACCATTTTAAAAGTGCATCTAGCTACCCATTGTAAATCTTAACAAAGTTGTTACTTAGGCAAAATGTCGAGATAGAAACGGTTTTGCCCGGTCAAAGTTAGAAACCACAACTGAAAAACCAGGATTTTTTTTCTCCCAGAGGCAGATTTTTCCGGGTCATGAGGGCTGGATTCCCCCTGCCTTCAAACGGGTAAACCTATATACATAAACCCATTGGGAACTCATATCGGTTTTTGGCATCGGTTTTGCTCAAGAGATAGGTGGATGAACTTTATTTATAATTAATCGGACCTTTTAAATGCCCGCTAACGCGTTAGCCCTATTCGCCGTCAAAGCCCCGGTAGAACCCACTGCTCCTACCCAGGACCAGGCGAATGATAACGGCTTTAAAGATTTTATGGACACTGCCGTACACAAGGTGGACACGGCTCAAAAACCATCCAAAGAAGATTCTCCACAAAACCAGAATAATACTCAGGCCGAAAAAACCCAACCCAAAGCCAAGACGCGCACGGAGGACAACTCGAATAATCAGGAAGTATCGGCAGCAAAAGAAAACGAGTCCCAATCAGCTCCTGAAACCGTAACCAAAGATTCACCGATTGAAAATACCGTGACCAAAGATTCATTAATAGAAGATACCGAAGTTCTGGCGACTCAATTGCAAGAACTGGATATCAATCAAGCCCAGTTTGAAGCTTTGCTGGGTCTGCTCGGCTTGAATGGCGATGCGGATATCGATGCCTTGCTCCAGTCGCTGACCCAGGCTCTAAATTTAAACCCGAAGGACTCGGGCGGTGGAACCAATGCCTCTGACCTTATAGCGAGAATTCAGCAGAATCAAGGGGAGGCGGTTAACCTGCTGAAGCAGGCCGGATTGTCGGACGCAGAAGTAAAAAACTTCTTGAATCATTTACAGTCCCTTCAAAATGCTTCCGCCCAAAAAGGACTCGATAAAAACGCCAACCTTCAGGCTAAATTAGATTCCCAAACCAACCGGCCTGATGAAGCGATCATAAAAAATTCTGTTCTTTATAATAGCCAGGCTGAAAATGATGAGGGACCAGATTTCTTAACCCAATTAAAAGATACCGCGAAATTAAAGGACACCACGAAAAGATCGGATACCGCGAAAGGAACGGGAAAAACCGATCGTTCCGCCTCACTGGACAAGCTCACCGAAACTGCAAAACAAAATGAAGCTACAAGGATCACCACACAGGAACCGGTGAACGAAAAGGGCGCCAAAACCTCCAATCTCGGCGAATTGCTGAGCGGTAAAAACGCCAAAGCAAACATCCTCCAAACAGAAAGTTTTACTGATGGCAAAGGCTATAAAGGTCTGGAAACTGCCAAGACAGGTCCCGACCTACAAATTCAATCTCCAACCGTCGCCGCCAACACCGCTGTAAAAGCAGCGGAGTCGAGCAAACCAATTTTACCTGAGAACCTCTTGGCCCGCGGAGCTACGGAAGCAAAAATTATCAACCAGATTGCCAACAAGATGACCGTTCGCACCATTGGGGCGCAGAATGAGGTCCATATCAAGCTGGATCCGCCATCTCTGGGAACAGTAAGGATGAAAATCATCACTTCCGGAGATACGGTAAGAACTGTGATTGTGGCAGAAAATCAAGCCGTAAAGCAGGTCATCGAAAATAACTTTAATCAATTACGTGATGCTATGGGCGAACAGGGTTTAAAGTTGGGCAGCTTCACCG
The DNA here is from genome assembly GCA_003545625.1 of Nitrospina sp. The sequence continues at coordinate 3,266 of DODH01000066.1, read as the reverse complement.
TCACGGTTGGCGGGGAATCGGGCCATCAACACCCATCAGGAGAATCTTTGGATGAAGAAAACAATACCTCGTTGTTTGAGAAGACGGCTTCCAATGACACGGACGATAACCCGGAAACCGGCATGGTTTCCTTATTTTTTGGAGACAACCAATCTATCAGCGTCATTGCTTAGTGGATTATAAAATAATCACTCATCATTATTTTATCAGGACAACAATATTATGATTTTCAATCCGATTTCACCGACCACTACTACAGAAGGCATCACCGCGTCTGGAGACAGTACTCTGGGAAAAGATGATTTCCTTAAAATCCTGGTTGCGCAATTGCAGGCCCAGGACCCACTTGCCCCAATGGAAGGCCAGGAATTTGCCTCTCAACTGGCACAGTTCAGCAGTCTTGAGCAGTTGACCAACGTGAACGATAACCTGGAAATCAGCCAGGCTTTCGACCTAGCCTTGAGCAATTCCTCGGCCCTTGCCCTGATTGGTAAAACCGTAGACGCACCCGGTAATACGGTCGACTTTAAATCCGGCGAGGCAGAAACGTTGAGCTATTCGCTCAATAGCGACGCCACCGATGTGACCATCGACATTTTTGACAGCACCGGCATCAAAGTCTCCACCGTCAACCTTGGCGCTCAAAACTCAGGGTTACATGAATTTGTGTGGAGCGGCACGGATGCTTCCGGCGCATTGCTTCCTGCCAGTAACTATACTTTCAAAATCACTGCTTCAGATTCTACTGGCAATTTCGTGCCAGCGGAAACGTTCACCGCCGGTCTGGTAACCGATGTCGTCTTTGAAGATGGGCAGGCCTATGCCATCGTTAATGGGCAAAAACTCGCTATAAACGAAATATCAAAAGTAAGCATTTAATTAAGCCGTAACAGAAAAAGGAGATCACTCATGTCTTTAATCAGTTCATTATTCACCGGGGTCACCGGGCTGGCAGCAAATGCTCAGGCCATGGAAATCATTGGTGACAACATTTCCAATGTCAACACGGTAGGCTTTAAATCTAGTAAAGCCGTATTCAGTGATATTTTCAGCACCATTCTAACCAACGGATCTACAACCAGCCAGTTGGGCCGCGGCTCGCAATTGCAGGGAACTATTAAACAATTCAGCCAAGGTTCGTTTGAGTCTTCCTCAAATGCTTTGGATCTGGCTCTTGACGGTTCCGGTTTCTTTGTGGTCAGCCCCACCAATACCACCGGGACCTTTTTTACTCGTGCCGGTCAATTCAGATTAAATCAAAACGGATTGGTTCAGGCCATCACCGGTGAAATTTTACAGGGCCAGCAGATCACCAATGACACCGTTTCCACTAGTGTTTCAGACATTGACCTTGCCGGAGTGCAATCCCAGCCGCAGGCCACCACCACGTTTACGCTGGGAGCTAATCTCGATGCCTCCTCCACAGCCGCTACTACATTCACTTCACCCATCACCATTTTCAACTCGGTGGGCAACCAGGTTACCCTCAGCGCCCAGTTCACCAAAGTCGCCAATGCAAATCAATGGACTTATGCCATCAGTACTTCTGAAGGCACTGTAACCTCGGGCGCATCCGGATCCGTCACCTTTGACACCTCCGGGCAATTGAGCCTGGTCGGAGGAGCCGCTGTGGCAGACCAAAGCATAGTTATCGATTTTTCTTCTGCCAGCACCCCGGCCGCCACCCAGACCCTGTCATGGGATCTGGCCAACGCCGCTGGCACCGCCACTAACGGCAAGTTGACAGGATTCGCCGCAGAATCCAATAACAACTCACTGGTTCAGGACGGGTTTACTACAGGGACCCTTACTGGCTTGACAGTCAGTGACAAAGGTGTCATCGCGGGTTTGTTCAATAACGGACAAACGGACGACCTGTACCAGGTTACCCTAGCGGACTTTCTCGCTCCTTCCGGGTTGACCCGGCAGGGTTCGAACCTGTTTTCAGAGTCCGAGGAATCCGGGCAAGGGGTATTGGGACTCGCTCGGACAGGTGGGTTTGGGGCGATTGTCGGCCAGTCGCTGGAGCTTTCCAACGTGGACCTGGCAGAACAGTTCATCACCATGATTCAAACCCAGCAGGCCTTTCAAGCCAGCTCCAGAATCATCACCACTATCGATGACTTGCTTACGGAGTCCGTGAATCTGGTACGGTAATATTCACAATTGATTTGATCTCTTCAAGACCCGGGCTTTTAGTCCGGGTCTTTTTTTTGCGACGCATACTTGCCTGTAGAACCCAGACTTTGTTACATTAGGCTCATGAGTCGTGATGAACAAATTCGCGAAGTAAAATCAGCCACCCTTCTCCGCTTCGACCAAGTTTGGCAACGGAATTTCCAAGCAAACCTTAATGCCATACAACAAAACCCTGGAGTCATTGCCCTTAAAAACAAATTTCGCGATCTGCCTTGCATTGTGGTAGGTGCCGGGCCATCCCTGGATAAAAATATCCGCTTTCTTCACCGCGCTCAAAATAAAGCCGTCATTATTTCTTGTGATGCCGCATTAAATCCATTGATGGAAAACGGGATCATTCCGGACTTTGTGGTTTGCCTGGATCCTCAAGAAGAAATCACCCGATTTCTCGTTAATGTTCCGCAGGGAGGAATAACCCTTGTGGTTCCTTCTATCGTGCATCCCCATGTTCTTGAGCTTTGGGAAAACAATGTCCTTTTTTTCAATAAATTCGCACCGGATATCCCCACTTTGGTTGAAATTCAAAAAATGGTTCCCCACATTGGCATATTGACACCAGGCGGAACAGTTTTATCGGTAACTTATGACCTGGCCTTTCAAGCCGGAGGCAATCCGATTATATTCATCGGCCAGGATCTTTCTTATCCCAAAAAGAAATCCCACAGCCATGGAAGCGATGCCGCAGGCAAAGGCTTGAAGCTCATGATGGATAGACAGAAAGACCAGTTGGTCCTGGAAACAGACATCAACGGTCAAAGTTTACGAACATTAAAATCCATGGCGGTTTCCAAACAGTGGTTCGACTGGGCATTCACAAATTTGCAACGGGAGAATCCATTAATGGTTGTCAACTGCAGTGAAGCCGGGATATTGACCGACCACTGCTCTCTACGGCCCTTGACCGAAACCATTTTCAAACATTGCGCCCGCAAGTTGAATGTTGCCTGGATTTTGAAAAAAGCCCTGAAGAAAAAGAACCGCCGCTAACCGGGAAGCCCACTGGCCCGGATATTGCGCGATAGGTTCTAAATCACCCCAGCTCCTCTTTGAAAAAGAGGGGTCCATTG
>DODH01000307.1:646-4515 GCA_003545625.1 Nitrospina sp. | reverse complement strand
CCATTCGACTTCGGTGGGCAGGCGTTTGCCCTGAGCCTGGCAAAACGCCTCCGCCTCGGCAAACATCACAAACGCCACCGGCCAACGAGCCTTTTTCGGAGAGAAAGAATGTTCGGGATGGAACTTATTGTAACCTTCATGGCTTACCTCATAACGGTCAATAAGATAAGCGCTGGACGTTACAGGTTTTCCTCCATGTGTTCCCGGCTCCTCTGCATTTCCCATGATGAATTCCCCCGCCGGGATATAGACCATCTCTTCAGGAACAACGAGTCCAGCGGGAACCACTACCGGAATCTGTTTTACGCTATAGGAATCGCAGGAAGATAGAAAAATTAAAAGTAGGACTAGGATAAAACGGATCATGCGGGCGACCTGTGCATAACCCGTCATAGCGAGGAGCCAACGGTGACGAAGTTGTGATATTCCCTCATTAGCCTTCATGCCCTCAAGGGTGAACCCAGAAAACCCGGATCGTCGCGCTCCTTTTAGTTACCCCTTCGGGGCATGAGAGCTAAGGTTAAATATCACGCGCTCGCGATGACGGATTGTAAAGCCGAGACAACTCTTTTCTAGCCGATTATAGTTATTACCCACTACTACCGGGCGTTGCCCAGTGGTCGAAAAAATGGAACACTTCCCCACCGTTTATGGGAAGAGGTTTCTTATTAAAGTCCAGGGGATGGTCAACACCGGGCTGGATGGTCCCATCCACCGAATAAGGCCCGCTAATCGCCCAGTAATTGCGCTTGCGCGAATCGAGAAATTTGATACTGGTAATGTATTTGATACTTTTATATCCATACTTGGATGGAATGATCAGTCTGAGAGGAAATCCGTGATCCCGGCTCAATGACTGACCGTTCATACGCAGGACAAAGAGGACACGAGGCCGGAGCAACTCTTCCAGCGTAAAACTTTCGTAATAGGAATCGGCAGACTGGATATAAACAAACTTCGCAGACGGGTCAGGCTGAACCTGTTTCACAAGTTCCTCAAAGCGGAAGCCCTCCCATTTTGCTTTGGCGGACCAGCATTCCACGCATTTGAGCCGTGAAACCTGGGAATGCATTTTTAATCCGAACAGGTCCTCATAAGCGAGACCGATGGATTTTTTAACCATCCCCCCTATCGCCAGCCCCCAGTTTTGCATATCCACACCGAGAAACGGATTGGCACTGCGAATATGAAAGCCGGGAGTATCCCGGTTCTGGACGTATTGTTTGGGAATATTTTTGTCGTTACGAAAATCTTCCGCCGCTGTGGATTTTTTCGGCACCAGCGCAGACAGCGTGGCCAGAGAAAATATTTTCAGGAAATTCCTGCGATCAAATTTTAAGAACGAGGGGTCCATACCTTCCTTCTTTCAGCGCAAACCCAAAACGTCCTGCATATCATAGACACTATTAGGTTGGCCTAAAATCCATTGCACGGCACGAATAGAACCTCTGGCAAAAGTTTCCCGGCTCTGTGCGCGGTGAAATACTTCGAAGTTTTCTCCCATACCGCCGAACAAAACCCGATGCTCGCCGATGATGTCTCCCGCCCGCAAAGTATGAATGCCAATTTCCTTCGGGGTGCGAAGAGCTATTCCTTTTCTTCCATAAACGCCGACCTCATCGATATTTCTCCCTAAAGATTCGGCGACAATTTCTGAAATACGCACGGCTGTACCACTGGGCGCATCCTTTTTAAATTTATGATGTGCCTCAACAATTTCCACATCATACGCGTCACCCAGTACCCGTGCCGCATCCGCGACCAGCTTGAACAATACGTTAACACCGATACTCATATTGGGCGCCACCACACAGGGAATTTTTTTGCCGATTTGCTCAATTTCTTTGCGTTGCTCCGGGGAAAATCCAGTCGTGCCCACCACAACAGATCTCCCTTTATCCACAGCAGCATTGAGGGTGAAAATACTGGAAGCCGGAGTGGTGAAATCAATTGCCACATCACAGGTTTCAAAAGCTTTTGCCGGGTCATCCATCACCGCGACACCCTTGTTCCCGATCCCTGCCACTTCACCAATATCCTTACCGATAGCCTCACTGCCAGCACGCTCAGTACCTCCGCCCAGCTCTACACCCTCAGTATCTTCAATGCATCCGGCGATGGTTTTGCCCATACGCCCGGCAATACCTATTACAAGAATCTTGGTCAAAACTTTTTCTCCTTCCCACTAGGCATGGGGCCAATGTGCAATAGCTTTTTACTGCTAGCAAAAAGTTATCTCGGCTTAATGAGCCCTTGCGCGTAATTACAACAAAGAGTAGTCCTTGAGCACCGTGGTTAATTGCGACAGGTGTTCCTCTGAAGGTGCGCATAGAGGTGCTCGAAACTCGTTTTCGATCCGGCCCATGAGTGCCAGCGCAGCTTTAACGGGAATGGGATTGGTCTCGATGAACATGATATCATTCAGCTTCAGCAATTCATAATGCAGAGCTTTTGCTGTTTCTATATCCCCTTCCCTGGCGGCCTTGCACAAACTGGCACACTTATCGGGGACCAGGTTGGCAGTCACCGAGATCGCCCCTTTGCCGCCAATGGCAAGAATCGGCCACGTCAATGCATCCTCGCCAGAGATCAACAAAAAATCCGGCCCGCAGGATTCAATGATTTCACTGACCTGCACCAGAGAACCGGAAGCCTCTTTAATGCCGATAATATTTTTGATGGCACTCAAACGCTCAACAGTGCCGGGTTCCATATTAACGGCAGTGCGACTGGGAACGTTATAAAGCATAATGGGCAAATCGGTCTCTTTCGCCACAGTAGAAAAATGCTGGTACAACCCTTCCTGAGTCGGCTTGTTGTAATAGGGCGTGAGCAACAATGCCCCATCCGCCCCTAATTTCTGCGCGCGCTGGGTTAACTCCACCGCCTCATGGGTAGCGTTGGACCCCGTACCTGCCAGAACGGGAATCCGGCCTTTACAGGTTTCAACGGTGATGCCGATCACCTCTGCATGCTCGGCGTGATCCAGGGTAGCCGACTCACCGGTAGTGCCGCAGGGCACAATTCCGTTGGTCCCATTTTCTATATGAAACTCAATCAACCCGCGCAGGGCCGAGGCATCTACTTTTCCGTTTTTAAACGGAGTCACTATGGCAACAAACGATCCTTCAAACATGGGAACCTGATTTCTGTACAAAAAAACCGGTTAATATTCCCCCAACGTGCCTTCAAAAGCAATGCGGGTGGGTCCTTCCAGATAAACTTCGGTCACGGGTCCTTGCTCACCGTTGGGCGATGCAAAATCCACTTTCAAAATGTCCCCGCCCCGGGTCTCCACTGCAACCGGAGGCTGGACCAGGTTTTTGTAAGAAGCTAACAGGGCCGAGGCAACCACTCCGGTTCCGCAAGCCAGGGTTTCGTCTTCCACTCCGCGTTCGTAGGTGCGAATTTTAAGTGCCTTATCACCGACCTTCTGTACAAAATTCACATTGGTCCCGGCCGGGGCGAATGTCTCATGGAAACGGATGCCGTGACCGGCCTCCTTCACATTCACGTCTTCGATATTGTCGGAATAAATGATCGCGTGCGGCACACCGGTATTGAGACTGTCTATCTGGTATTCCGTTCCATTCAGGGCGAGAGCGATATTCTGCTGTAAATTTTCAGGCTGAGTGAGTTTGATCTTCACGCTATCGCCATTCACTTCCGCGCCAATGAGTCCCGCTAAAGTCTCCAAAGTCATTTTATGGGCGGGCACCATATTCTTTTCTACTGCATAACGGGCCAAACAACGGCCACCATTGCCGCACATCTCGGCGGTGGAACCGTCTTCATTATAAAAATCCCATTTGATGTCAGCACAATCCGAGTTCTCGACAAAGATCACTCCATCGGCACCGATGGACATT
>DODH01000307.1:0-255 GCA_003545625.1 Nitrospina sp. | reverse complement strand
ATCGATGATGATAAAATCGTTGCCACTGCCACTCATTTTTGTGAACTGAATTGCCATATCCTGACCAATCTATTTAATATTGTGTTCTTTCTAAGATGCTGAATAACCCTTAAAAGTTGCAAGGCTAACCCAAATAAACCCCTTATTCTAAAGGGGTCTATCAAGATGAAGAGATTCTAACACATCAAGGGAAGTTGCTAAAAAACCTTTTTATCCCCCTTATACCCCTCCGGGGCATGAAAGCTAAGGAAGAAT
>DODH01000085.1:5022-7010 GCA_003545625.1 Nitrospina sp. | reverse complement strand
CATGATTTCGGCAAGGACATCCTCCCCCGGATTTTTAACAAGTCCAGAGTCTTCGCCTACGATTTTCGCAGGAACCACATCCCCGGGCTTACTAAAAAAGAAATCGGTTACTGGCGGGATGTAGGAACAATCAAAGCTTTCTGGGAAGCCAATATGGACCTCAGAAGTGTCAAACCCGAATTCAATCTTTACAATAAAAAATGGCCTGTCCGAACCGCCAGTTACGGCACCCCTCCCGCCAAGTTTGTTTTCAATGAAGACGGTCGCCGAGGACAGGCGATAGACAGCATCATTGCTGAAGGAAGCATTATCAGCGGAGGAATTGTGCAGGACTCGGTGATCGGCCGCGAAGTCAGTATCGACAGTGGTGCGGCGGTCATCAACTCCCTGTTAATGGACCGGGTAAAAATCGGCAAAAACTGCAAAATCAATATGGCTATCATTGACAAGGATGTTGAGGTTCCTCCCGGCACCACTTTGGGGTATGATCTGGAGCAAGATAAAAAACGTTTTTTCGTTGATGATGAATCCAACATCATCGTCATTCCCAAAGGCTTTAAATTTCCCCACTAGGCGTGGGGCCAGCGAGCAGTAAAACCTAATACCCGCCAATGACCCGTACTGTTTCCGGAATTGACCATTTACTTTCCCAGCCCGAAAAATATCTGCAGGGTAAAACTGTCGGGCTGATCGTCAACCACACCAGCCTGGCTGGTGACGGCAAACATTCCATCACTCATTTTCTATCCCATTCCGCTTTCACCTTGCAGGCTTTGTTCGCTCCGGAACATGGACTGAATGGCACGGCCCAGGATATGATCCCTATCGATAACGAGGTGGACCTGCTTTCCGGCCTGGACATAAAAAGCCTGTATGGGAAAAACAAGGATTCCCTGGTCCCCGACCCAGCGTTATTGCACGATATTGATAACCTGGTATTCGATATTCAGGATATAGGCTCGCGCTACTACACCTTCATTTATACGATGGCCAACTGCATGATAATTTGCAAGCAGGCCGGGACACGTATGGTGGTCTGCGACCGACCCAATCCTATAAACGGGACCTCGGTCGAAGGCAATCTAGTCGGGGAGGCCTGGCGCTCCTTTGTCGGACAATATCCACTGCCCAACCGCCACGGAATGACCGTGGGAGAACTTGCTCGCCTGTTTAATGAACATTTTGGCATTCATTGCGACCTCACCGTCGTCCCCATGAGCGGCTGGAGCCGGGAGATGTGGTATGACCAGACAGGAATGATCTGGACACCACCTTCACCAAATATGCCGACCCTGGCGACCTCCACCGTGTATCCGGGCATGTGCCTGATTGAGGGAACCCTGCTTTCAGAAGGACGCGGCACCACCCTGCCCTTCGAACAAATCGGCGCCCCTTTCATCGACCCGCATAAACTGGTCGCGCGGCTTGAAACGGACTCGCATCTCTTGCCGGGTGTGTTTTTCCGTCCGCAATATTTCAAACCCATGTTTCAGAAACACGCAGGCGAGGTTTGTGCAGGGCTTCAACTCCATATCACCGACCGGGACCAGTTCAAACCTCTGCTCACAACTCTGGCGTTGCTCCGCGCCATTGCCGAAATTTATCCGGATCAATTGCAATGGAGAACCGAACCCTATGAATTCGTCAGCGACCGTCTGGCTATCGACCTACTGTATGGCAACCCGAAATTAAGGGAAACCATTTTCACCGACAGTTTCTCTTTACCTGCTTTGGAAGAACGCGAAGAGCTATCAGCCTTTTTACCGCTCAGGCAGGAATATCTGATTTACTCCTAGACGAAGGGCCAGCACTGCATCACCCAAGGAGCAGAGCAAGCCGCAAGGGCGACTGGGCAAGGACTTGATTGTCCCGAGATAACTCTTTTCTCGCCAACGAAAGCGATCGGATCCTTTCAGGGCATGCGTGGTATTCAACCATTGCCTTCATGCCCGGAACGGGTAAAGGCTAAGGAAAAATATCACGCACAC
>DODH01000085.1:4577-4720 GCA_003545625.1 Nitrospina sp. | reverse complement strand
GCTAAGGAAAAATATCACGCACACGGGCCTCACGCCGAGTGGAAAAAAAATCCCCAAAATTCGCAAAAAAATGAGAGAATGGGAAGTTTTAAAAATTTAATTAAAGTGTCCTGTCAAAACCCGCCGGCACACGCCCGCCATAT
>DODH01000085.1:0-4270 GCA_003545625.1 Nitrospina sp. | reverse complement strand
GCCGGCACACGCCCGCCATATCTTTTTGATAAAAAAGGACTTATTAGATTTTTAAGCCGTATTTCCACCTTTGATTTATTTACCGTAAAGTATTGACAAAACCCAATTGGGTCCTTATATTTCACTCTTGCTCAATGGAATAAATTCATGACTTTAAAGGAAAAACTCTCTTCAGACATGAAGGGGGCCCTTAGATCCAAGGATTCGCTCAGGCTCAATACCATCCGTAGCGTAATTGCCGCCATCAAAAATCAGGAGATTGACCTTCGTAAAGAACTTCAAGGTGATGAAGTCCTATCCATAGTCACCCGTGAGGTTAAAAAAAGAAAAGAAGCGTCTGCCCTTTTCGAACAGGGGGGACGTATGGATTTGGTGGAAAAAGAAAATCAGGAGCATACTATTCTGCTGGCCTATTTGCCGGAGCAGGCCTCTGAAGAGGAGTTACGTAAAAGAATCCAGGAAGTGATTGCAGAAACCGGAGCCGAAGGGATGAAAGATTTCGGAAAAATCATGAAAGTCCTGGTTCCCGAGTTTAAAGGCAAAGCAGATAACGGTCTGATCAAAAACCTGGCCGGTGAATATTTGAATTAAAACCCCGGCATACATTATTGGCCGGTTTTTTCCAAACGACCTATTTTGAAATTTTCAATACCCGATAATATCATTGATGAAATTCGCGATCGCACTGACATCGTTGCGGTGATTTCGGAACATGTCGTCCTGAAAAAGTTCGGCAAAAACTTTAAAGGGCTTTGTCCTTTTCATTCCGAAAAAACCCCATCATTCTCAGTCAGCCCGGAAAAACGGATTTACCACTGCTTCGGCTGTGGCATCGGAGGAAATGTTTTTAAATTCCTCATGGAAATCCAGAACATTTCCTTTCCCGATGCAATCAAGCGTCTGGCCGAGCGTACCGGGATTCCCCTGCCCCGAAATGCTTCGGGCCATCATCAGGACACCAAACAAAAGGAGCGGGACGCTTTAAGGAAACTCAATGAGTCTGCGACGCAATATTTCCAGTCCTTACTGAAAAACCCGGAAAGCGGGTTGAGTGCAAGAAATTATTTAAGTTCCCGTCATTTTGACGCAGAAATTCTGGACCGATACCGGGTAGGTTGGTCGGCCCCAACCTGGAAAGGCCTGCTCAATCACGTCCAGCAAAAAAGTTCCGTCACCGTGGAACAGCTCGTGCAATCCGGACTGGTCATCCAGAAGGAAGATGGGTCTAACGTTTATGACCGTTTTCGCGGCCGGGTTATTTTCCCGATCAAGGATCTTCACGGAAACATCATCGGTTTTGGTGGGCGGGCCATTGCAGAAGAAGACCAACCCAAATACCTTAATTCTCCTGAAACACTTCTCTATCAAAAAGGTGAAACACTCTTCGGTATAGACCAGGCGAAACATGCCATACGAAGGGAAAACCAAGTCATTCTCGTGGAGGGTTATTTCGACCAGATGCGGGCGGTGCAACATGGGATCGACTATGTAGTCGCCACCTGCGGAACAGCCCTAACCGCCAAACAGGCGGGGATGCTACGAAACCACGCAGAGACCGCTATCCTGGTTTTCGACTCCGATCCCGCGGGCAGGTCTGCCGCTGGAAAAGGATTTGATATCCTGCTGGAACATGGATTAAATGTGAAAATCGTAGTCCTTCCCGAAGGCCAGGATCCGGACTCCTTCATCCACGAACAGGGAACTGAAAAATTTTTGGAAAAAATCCGGTGCGCCAAGCCTTTCATTGAGTCTTATATTGATGCTCTGGTCCAAGAGTCACCGGGCAAGACCCCGGCAGACACGGTTAAAATGGCCAACCAGATTCTTCCTTTGCTGGCAAAAATAAAAAACAATGTGGAACGGCAAGCCTGGCTGGAAAACTTTACCTCCAAAGCAGAAATTGATGACAAAACATTTTTAAAGGAATTGAAAAATGCTTTTCCTCGAAATCAAACCCGGTTGACCGAAACAGAAAATGATTTGGCCCCGCTTTTAAATCTGGAGAAGCATTTAGTTCGTCTTATTCTTTCCGATAAGGAAACGGCTGAGGTCATTCTGTTGGAAATAGACCCGGAAGAATTCTCAGACCCGGCCTTGAGAACCATTGCCCAAACCTGCCGGCAAAAAATAGATGCCGGCGAGGACCTGCGATTAGATCAGCTTCTCGATCAGACCGAAGACCCCGAGATCAGAAACATTTTATCCCGTTTGGGGCTGGAATCTGTAGAGTTTGACGCACCCGAAAGAACCGTTAAGGATTGTGTCCGTAAATTCAAAAATATTAGCCTTAAAACAAAAATCAGGGATCTTAAGTTGCAACGTCTCAAGGCCGCCAACGCCGGGCAGGTTGAACGGTCGCAGGAACTGGGAGCACAACTTAATGAAATGTATTCAGCCTTAGCTCATTAATATATAGTCAAAACATAAACGCATATTTAGGAGAATTCATCCAGATGGCCACAATGGAAAAACTGACACATGTATCAGAAATCAATCAGCTGATATCACGAGGCAAGGAAAAAGGTTATTTGACCTATGAAGAAGTTAATGATGTCCTGCCACCTGATGTTGTGACCCCGGAACAAATCGATGACCTCATGCATCTTTTTGGTGAAAATGAGATAGATATCGTTGACACCACTACTAAAGGTGAAAAAATAGCCGCCGCTAAAGGCGAGCGCGGTAAAGATGGAAGCTCCGGCGAAGGAACCCCGGCCTCCAAATCCGATTCCGTTTCCATCGACGATCCGGTTCGACTCTATCTGCGTGAAATGGGAACCATTTCCCTGCTTACTCGCAAAGGAGAAGTAGAAATTGCCAAGAGAATTGAAGCCGGTCAAGAGGAAGTGCTCGCAGCAGTGGCCAGTTGCGCAGTCACGACCCGCGAACTCATCGTCATGGCGAACATGGTTAAAAAAGGGGATACCCTGATCTTCGATCTTATCCGGAGTCCTGAGCCCGAGGAAGACAAGGAGCAGTCTAGAAAATATGAAACCAAAAAATTTCTAAAAAAAGTCAAAACTCTGAAACCAGCATTCACCAAGCTCGAAAAGCTTCAGGAAAAACTCGATGGCGGTAAGTTGTCTGAAAAAATGCAGGTTAAAACGTCCGATCAGTTGCTCAAACAGCTGAAGAATGTTGAAACCAGCATCACAGGTTTGAATCTCGCCATCGATGAGATGGATGGCCTTATCGAAAAAATCTATGGGATCGCCTCCGAGTATCGGGAAGCCGGAAAACAAGAAAAAATTATCGAAAAACAGCTAGGCATATCTTTGGCCGGAGTCAAAAAGCTGGCTAAAAACTGGACCAAGCAGAAAAGTGTCAAGGTTCCGAAGGGGAAAGTGATCACCCGCGCCCAGTATGATAACCACATAAAACAAGTGCAAGCCGGGCGCCGGAAAATTAAAAAAATCGAAAAAGAAACGTTAACCAGTAAAGACAGCCTGCTGGCAAGCGTGAGGTCTATAGCCCGCGGTCGGGTTAAAGAAAAAACCGCCAAGCGAGAACTGGCGGAAGCCAACCTCAGACTTGTGGTCAGCATTGCTAAAAAATACACCAGTCGAGGACTCCAGTTCCTGGACCTGATTCAGGAAGGGAACATCGGCCTCATGAAAGCGGTGGACAAATTTGAATACCAGCGGGGCTACAAGTTTTCAACCTATGCCACATGGTGGATTCGGCAAGCCATCACTCGCGCCATTGCCGACCAGGCCAGGACCATACGCATTCCTGTGCATATGATCGAAACCATTAATAAGCTAATCCGGGTTTCCCGGCATCTGGTCCAGGAACTCGGACGCGAACCCGTACCAGATGAAATCGCCGTCAAAATGAGTCTGCCTGTAGACAAGGTCCGAAAGGTCCTGAAAATCGCCAAGGAACCCATTTCCCTGGAGACACCCATCGGCGAGGAAGAAAACAGCCATTTGGGAGATTTCATCGAAGACAAAAAAGTACTGTCGCCGATCGACTCGGTGGTTAAAAAGAACCTGAAGGAACAGACATTAAAAGTTCTCTCTACCTTGGCATCCCGAGAAGAAAAAGTATTGCGCAAACGTTTCGGGATCGGCTTGGATTCCGAACACACCCTTGAAGAAGTCGGGCAGGAGTTTGAAGTCACCCGCGAGCGCATCCGGCAGATCGAAGCAAAAGCTCTACGCAAATTGCGCCACCCCAGCAGGAGCAAAAAATTACGCAGTTTTATCGAAAACTGATTTGTGGGCCTATAGCTCAGTTGGTAGAGCCCCCGGCTCATAACCGGTAGGTC
>DODH01000179.1 GCA_003545625.1 Nitrospina sp. | reverse complement strand
ATCTCGACCCGAAGAAATACACCTTTCTTCCCAATACAGCTGGCTGCTATTCAGTTAATGAAGCAGTGATGACCTGTGAACTGGCAAGAGAGGCGGGACTTGGCAATATTGTCAAAGTAGAAGTAATTGGTGATGAGAAAACTCTATTCCCCGATAACGAAGCAACCCTGGAGGCTTCGAAACTTTTGATCAAAGATGGTTTTCACGTTTTGCCCTATTGTACTGACGATGTTGTGCTCTGTAAGAAATTGGAGGATGCAGGATGCTCAGCGGTCATGCCACTTGCCGCTCCTATAGGTTCAGGATTGGGCATACGAAACCCATACAATATTAAATTGATTTTGCAAGCTGTTAAATGTCCCGTCATCATTGATGCGGGTGTTGGCACCGCTTCGGACGCCAGTCGCGCAATGGAGTTGGGTGTCGACGGAATTTTAATGAACACCGCTATCGCCGGCGCGAAGGATCCATTAAAAATGTCCATGGCAATGAAAATGGCAGTAGAGTGCGGGCGAATGGCTTATGATGCAGGAAGAATTCCCAGAAAACTTTATGCTTCAGCGAGCAGTCCAATGGATGGGTTGATTGATCTTTAACTTTGAAGACGAAATGAAGACATCACAACACAACGACCTTGATTTTTTGCATGTCTACCTCATTTCAGATTTTAGCCATCATCAAACAACACGGGTAACTGAGCAAGTAGAAAAAGCATTGCAAGGCGGGGTGCGGGCGTTGCAACTTAGAGAAAAAAATTTAGGCCCAAAAGAGTTGCTTGCACAAGCTCTTGAAATAAAGCCAATAATTAAAAAATATGATGCAAAACTTTTTATCAACGACCGTGCCGATATTGCTAAAATTGCCGGTGCGGATGGGGTTCACCTCACTGAGACCAGTGTTCCGGCAGGTGAAATAAAAGATAATTTTAGGAACCTTATGGTAGGGGTTTCGACCCATACAAAAGAAGGAGCGCTATTAGCAGAGGCAGAAGGAGCTGATTTCATCACTTTCACCCCAATTTATGAAACGCCATCAAAAATTCATTTTGGACCTCCGCAAGGAACGCAGCGACTCGGTGAAATCGTAAAATCAGTTCACCTACCCGTACTGGCTTTGGGAGGAATTAAACTAAACCGCGTTCCCGAAGTTCTGGAACAAGGCGCTCATGGAGTTGCCGTCATTTCAGGCATCTGGGACTCACAAGATATAAAACAGCAGGCATTTGAATATATGCATCATTTTGGAGGAGTAACATCATGACAACATCTAACGGTAATGGAAACAGAAACGGAAACAGGCATGGCGCTACAGATGAAAAAGTAAATATTTCCACCGATCCGATTTCTCCCAAATCAAAAAAAGTCTATGTTTCAGGAACAATTCATTCAGATATTAAGGTACCGTTCCGAGAGATTTCTCTTTCGGCTTCCACAACCGTAAATGGCAATGGTAATGGAAATCATATTGAACAAGATGAAAGCTCGTTGATCGTTTACGATACATCAGGACCCTACACTGATCCTGATGCAAAAATCGATATTCGAGAAGGACTTGACCCCATTCGCTTACCGTGGATCATAGGTCGCGGTGATGTAGAATATTATGATGGCCGGAAAATTGAACCCAAAGACGATGGCTATCGGGAAGGTGAAAATCCCAATACAGAACGGTTTCCTAAAACCCGCGATAAGGTGTTACGTGCGAAACATGGACAAAACGTCTCGCAAATGTATTATGCAAAAAGAGGCATCATTACTCCGGAAATGGAATTCATCGCCATCCGAGAAAACCAGAAACGCAAGCAGTGGGTGGAGAATGAGGAACGCGAAAAACGGCTGACCGGCAACTCCTTCGGTGCCAGCCTACCACAAGAAATCACTCCTGAATTTGTTCGCGATGAAGTAGCACGAGGACGCGCCATCATACCAGCAAATATCAATCATCCAGAATCCGAGCCGATGATTATTGGACGAAACTTCCTAGTAAAAATTAACGCCAATATCGGTAACTCGGCAGTTACTTCTTCGATAGAAGAAGAAGTTGAAAAAATGGTCTGGTCATCACGTTGTGGAGCCGACAATGTGATGGATCTTTCAACTGGCAAAAATATCCACACAACGCGCGAATGGATTTTAAGAAACTCACCTGTGCCCATTGGTACAGTTCCAATTTATCAGGCGTTGGAAAAAGTTGATGGAAAAATCGAAGATCTGACATGGGAAATTTATCGCGATACCTTGATCGAACAAGCTGAACAAGGTGTCGATTATTTCACCATCCATGCGGGCGTACTTCTCCGTTATGTGCCAATGACCGCTAAACGCGTTACCGGTATTGTCTCCCGTGGTGGTGCTATTCTTGCCAAGTGGTGCCTTTCACATCATAAAGAAAATTTCCTCTACACTCATTTTGAGGAAATCTGTGAGATCATGAAGGCTTATGATGTTTCCTTTTCATTAGGTGATGGACTGCGTCCTGGTTCTACCGCTGATGCCAACGACGAAGCGCAGTTTTCTGAATTGGAAACACTCGGTGAATTAACGCAGATCGCCTGGAAACATGAAGTCCAGACGATGATCGAAGGTCCGGGTCACGTTCCTATGCATATGATCAAAGAAAATATGGAAAAACAGTTAAAAGCCTGTGGCGAAGCGCCTTTTTACACGTTGGGACCGTTGACCACCGACATCGCACCGGGATACGACCACATCACCAGTGGCATCGGTGCCGCCATGATTGGTTGGTATGGAACGGCCATGCTCTGTTACGTTACCCCTAAAGAACATTTGGGGCTACCCAACAGAGAAGATGTTAAAGAAGGTGTAATCACATATAAAATCGCGGCGCATGCTGCTGACTTAGCGAAAGGCCATCCCGGCGCGCGAGTACGCGATGATGCATTGAGTAAAGCTCGCTTCGAATTCCGTTGGGAAGATCAGTTCAACCTTTCGTTGGATCCAGAAAAGGCGTTGGAATTCCACGATGAAACTTTACCGAAAGATTCGGCGAAGGTGGCGCATTTCTGTTCCATGTGCGGCCCGCATTTTTGTTCAATGAAAATCACGCAGGATGTACGAGATTATGCCGAACAAAAAGGTCTCGAGGAAGAAAAGGCTATCGAGGAAGGCATGAAAGAAATGTCTGACACCTTCAAAGAAAAAGGTGGCGAGATTTATACCAAATCTAACTAGTCAGTCATTGCGCCTATGAATCAGTTCTATAACA
>DODH01000269.1:4416-6841 GCA_003545625.1 Nitrospina sp. | reverse complement strand
CGCTTCAACAACAAGCTTGATTTCCGCCGTCACTTCAGAATGCAGTTTGACAGGGATTTTATATTCTCCGGCTTTTTTAATCGGCTCGGTAATCTGAATTTTACGCCGGTCAATATCAACACCCTGGACTTTGAGCAAATCCGCAATATCCTGTGCCGTTACGGAGCCAAACATTTTTCCAGTATCGCCGATCTTTTTCTTAACCGTGCAGGTCACCTTTGCAATTTCATCAGCAATAGCCTGTACTGTTGCAATCACCTTTTTAACCTTGGACTGAACCACACGTTTTTGATGATTAAAAGCCTTAAGGTTATTGGGAGTCGCAAGCAAAGCCTTGCCCTTAGGGATCAAGAAATTCCTGCCATACCCGTCTTTAACCTCCACCTCGTCGCCACAGAACCCGAGGCCATCCACATCTTCCTTTAACAACAACTTCATAAATTTTTCCTTTCATCAGGATCAGAGTGTTTTCACCCTATATATCCGAAGCTTTCCTCAGCTTTCTGAAATCCGCCCAGATATCGAACACTCCTAATCCAGCCACCAAACCTATTAAAAGAGGTTGCACAAATATTAATATAAAAAGAACAAACCAAAAGAAAACCTGCACATTCCTGGCTTTCAGAAAATACACGACAATACTGAGCCCCTGGGTGAAATAGATAACAAACACAACCAGAAAAACATTCAGCCCTGCATCCGCAATCACGCCCTGCCCCAGGAACAAAGCCGCGGCGGACAATATGAAACCCCAAATCAAGTTCTCTGAGCAAAGCCACTCGGAGAATGCGACTCCAGGAAACAGGCCCGGCCCATAAAGCCGGGTCCAGGCGATCCGAATCAGTGCGTAATTGGCAGCTGAACCGATCAATGACCCGATAAGTAAAAAAGCCGGATAAGATGCCGCAAAAGTTTCTGCCGTTTGTTCTGCGAAGGCCTTCATATCCGCGACTTCCGCTTTATTCTCGCCTACGGACTCGAAAGCTTCCATTGACAGGGAAAAATGGGCGCGCATTTGCCCCTCAAAAAACTCTTTAACTGAAGTATCCTGATCGCTAAACAAGACCAATAAAAGTACGATCGATACTAAACCCGAAGCCAAAGCACTTATGGCTATGCACCTGTCACCCGGCAACTGGATTCGGATCATCTCTCCCAACAACAAGGCCATCAGCGCATATTCAGCTAAAAACAACATTGCCTGATTCGCCCCGACCAATAACAGGAGCACCACAAAAACCAACGCCATCAGGGCAAAGCCAACCTGCCTGCCCCTTTGCAGATATATAAAGACAAGAGGGAAAGGGGACAAAACCCCAATCAACGCCCCCAATGGAGGAAAAACCATCAAAGCAAAGAAAACAACAAAAACAAGAACTACAGGCACCAGCAGGTTTTTAGGTTGCAACGGCTCAGCCAAAACTAATTCTCAACGGCAAACGGCAACAAGGCAATGCTTCTGGCTTTTTTGATTGCCCGAGTCAAAATCCTCTGGCACTTGGCACAATTTCCTGATATTCGTGAAGGCACAATCTTGCCCCTTTCGGAAATCAGCGGTTTCAAGGCCTTGATATCAAAAAAATCAATATAAACCTTGCTTTGATCATCGTTGCAAAACCTGCAAATCTTGTGAGAAAAAAATGAACGCTTTTTGGTTTCAGACATAATTACCTTCTTCTTAATTATTTTATTAAAATGGAATATCGTCGGCCGGTGGACTGGACGCAGAACCCGTATCCATACTCACTTTATCCCCCTGACGGGTCAAAAACTGGACATTATTGGCGACCACTTCAAGTTTGTTCCGCTTCTGGCCATCTGTCTCCCAAGTCTGGTAATTTAACCGGCCTTCAAGAAAAACCAGACTGCCTTTATTCAGGTATTGGGCGCAATTTTCACCTTGCTTGGCCCAAACTGTGATATCAACAAAACAGACCTCATCTTTCCATTCCTCGCCCTGCTTGAACTTGCGGTTGACCGCCAAACCAAAACTGGCAACTGCGGCACCACTTGAGGTGTAACGTAATTCCGGGTCCCGAGTCAGGTTGCCCATCAGAAGTACCTTGTTGAATGAAGCCATATCAGATCCTTACAGTCTCTTGGTTAATCAGGAGCCTTCTTTAGTATCACTACTATCCGCGACTTTGCCCTCTTCCCCTTCATCCTCTTCCGTTTCATTACCTAATGCTCTCTCCAGTTCACCATCTGTCAACCGGAGTACCATAAATTTGATGATCAAGTCGAACAGCCGGTATTTACTTTCCAGGTCAGTAGTTTTAGCGGAATCAAGGGTGTGATAAATATTCAGGTATATCCCAAATCTATTTTTCTTTATCCGATAGGCAAGACGTTTTTTACCCCACTTTTCGATTTTAAGGCACGCCCCGCCATTACTCTTGATGAACTCGCCTATTTTTTCAAGGGC
>DODH01000269.1:585-4019 GCA_003545625.1 Nitrospina sp. | reverse complement strand
ACCTCCTCATGGGTTAAGAATAGCCCCAGAGTTAATCTGGAGCGAGGGGTTAAAATGCGCAAATATGCGCAAACAATATGAATGGATTTACTTCTACCTATTCACTATATAATAGATTTCACACGAAAGAGGAATTTTTGCATAGTCACGCTACAAAATCAAGAGATTTTCAAATGGCCTTAAAATGTCTGTCATGGAGGGGTGCCTTTGTGATGATGGTACTACTCCTGCCTGCCTGCAACTTCCCCCAACCGCCGCCTGACTTGTTCTACAAATTTGATGTCATGCCGGTGGGCCAGGGCCCGTCCCATTTATTAACCGCCGACTTGAATCTGGACGGAGAGCCGGACCTGATTTCCGCTAATACCACAAATAACACTCTCACTATCCTTTACGGTAAAGGCGATGGCAGTTTTCAGTCAGCTTTAAATATAAATGTAGCCGCCGAACCCACTATGTCGACGGCAGGAGATATTAATCGGGATGGCTTTCCCGACCTTGCGGTCAACGCCCGGGGTGCAGATATGTTTGTCGTGCTCCCAGGTAACGGTGACGGAAGTTTCAGGAAACCCATTCCCATCCGCACCGGAAGAATCCCGTTAAATATTATTCTGGGAGACTACAATCACGACAACAAACTCGATGCCGCCGTCACCCTGACCTTTGGCAAAATGGAATTGTATATGGGTACAGGAGATGGCTATTTTAGAAAAGGTACCACTTACCAGACTGGGTCCCGATCCTTTTCCGGAGTCACAGAAGATTTTAATGCAGACGGACACCTCGATATTGCCCTGGCTGTCAACAGTTCCGGCGCCAGTTCCATTCGGCTGTATATGGGGAACGGGGACGGAACTTTTCAGCAACCCAAACGGCTGGCTAAAACGCTGGCACCTCTCGTGGTGGTGGCCAGTGATATGAATGGCGATGGCAAAACTGACCTGGTTTTTGCTTCAGGGCAGGGAGACAATTTGTACCTGCTCTATTCGAACGGGGACGGCAGTTTCAAAGACCCTATCGCCTTTTCAGGCGGAGGCGGACCTTTCGCGCTCACCACCGGGCATTTCGACCCGGACAAATTGAAAGATGTCGCAGTCGCCAATTCGAGGTCCAGCACTTTCTCGATTGTCATCCGCAATCGCAATGAAACATTCAAATACCCCACCCGTGATTATGTGGTCGCAGGCGGCACCGTGCTGGCCATCACCAGCGGCGACTACAACCATAGCGGCATGAGCGATATCGCCGTAGCCAGCAACGCCAAAAACACCATCGAAATTTATTTGCAGAGACGGATTTTTACCCGCTAACGTGGAAGGGGGAGCTTCAATGGACCCCTCTTTTACAAAGAGGGGCTGGGGTGATTTAAAAACCATTGCAGGCTGTCAAACGTTCTCTCGGCGCAACGAGCTATTGCTATCCCAGGTCCAGCGTCACGCTGGCTATTGCTATTTATCCTCACGATTAGTGGGGGGCTTTTGGATGCCGACCTGCTGGAAGATATTACCCATCACGCCCATGAAGTTTGCCTGTTCCTGTTCCAGGATCTTGGCGTTCTTTTTTTCCTGATCAAAAATATTCAGGCGAATCTCTTGCGGCCTATCGAGAAGTTTATCCAGAGCCTTGCCGGATTGCACCGGAGCGTGGCAGGTATTTTTCTGGCAAAGATAAACGGTGGGCTCACCTTTTTCCGCAGTTTTTCCTTGTGCAAGTGGCAGTAAATCTCCTGTGAATTCTTTCTCATTCCAAATAACCACTTTATTGGGACGGTAATCGGTGTGCAGGACTTTTAACATTTCATCGAAGGAAGAATGATCCCTCGGCCCGGCAAACACAACCTCAACAGGCGGAAGGTTCAACGCGCTCATAGCTGACAAAAGGCCGGTGAACCCGGCAGGACTTCTTTCCATCATGGCCTGAAAAGCTTGCAAAGTTTCTTCTGCTTTTTGGGTATATGTTTCTTCTCCCGTGAGTCGCCCAAGTTGCAACAAGACCAGAGCCGCCACCGCGTTGGCAGATGGCAGGGCCTCATCGGCAGGATTTTTTAGTTTGGATATTAACTGTTCGCCTGACTGACCGGAAAGGAAAAATCCTCCTTCTTTCTCATCCCAGAATTCTGCAATCATGGCATTTGCCAGGTCCTTGGCGCGCGCAATCCACTTGCTGTCCAACCCGGCTTCATAAAGTGCGAGCAGTCCTTGCAGAAAATAGGCGTAGTCGTCCAAGCATCCGTTGATCTTACTTTGCCCGTCTTTATAAACCCGCAACAGTTTTCGTGTTTCGGCATCCCATTGCCTGGACCAGATGAAATCGGCTGAGCGGGTAGCGGAATCCAGATAACTCGAATCCCCTAGTACCGAAGCCCCATGCGCCAGGGCTATAATCATGAGTCCGTTCCAGGCGGTGATTATTTTTTCATCGCGGGCGGGTTTGGGCCTTTTTTCACGCGCCTGAAAAAGAGTTTCCCTGGCCTTTTTTATAATGTGATCGGCTTCAAAAATAGCAATGCTTTCGGCCTCGGCCAACTGTTCGATCCGTTCGCTGATATGCAGGACATTGCGCCCGTCAACATGGCCACGAGGAACCAGCCCGTAAGCCCTGGCAAATACCTTGGCATGTTTGGGACCCAACAGGTTCATAATCTCCTTCAATTCCCATGTGTAGTAGGTTCCTTCACACCCTTCCGAGTCTGCGTCCTGGCTGGCATAAAACGCTCCCTCCGGAGAAGTCATTTCACGGGAAAGCCAGGAGAACGTTTCTCTCGCTGTGATTTGATAAATATCCTGTTTAGTGGTCTGAAACATATCCAGAAAAAGTTTGGCTAAAAGTCCATTGTCATAGAGCATTTTTTCGAAGTGGGGAACCCTCCATTTACGATCGGTCGAATAACGGTGAAACCCGCCGCCTAACTGGTCAAACAATCCGCCTTCCGCCATGGCAGTCAAACTCTTGTCAAGAATGTCCAGGGAATCTCCGGTTTGGGCCCAATACCGCAATAAAAGGGTGTAGTGCATAGGTTCGGGAAATTTCATTCCCGAGCCGAATCCGCCATAATCCTCATCAAACCTGTCTGACAAAATTTCCACCGCTCCTTGAATCAACTGATCATGGGGAACGCCTCGGGCCGTGCCTGCCCGGTTTTCCAAGGAAATCTTCTGCAGAATATTTTGCGACCGGGTTATCAGCTTCTCCTTGTCACTATTGAATAGATCGTGCGCCTGTTGCAGGACCTCGGCAAAACCAGGACGGTTATATTTAGCAAACGGGGGGAAATAGGTTCCGCCCATATAAGGTTTCTGATCGGGAGTGAGAAACATACTGAGCGGCCACCCACCATGACCGGTCAATGTCACCAGGGCTTTCATATACAAGGCATCTACATCCGGCCTCTCTTCACGGTCCACCTTGATATTGATAAACTTCTCATTCATGAT
>DODH01000269.1:0-210 GCA_003545625.1 Nitrospina sp. | reverse complement strand
TGGCACCAGTGGCAGGCGGAGTATCCGATACTGAGGAAAATAGGCTTGTTTTCCGCTTCGGCTTTTTTTAAAGCCTCCGAGCCCCAGGGATACCAATCAACCGGATTACTGGCGTGTTGCAACAAATAAGGACTGGTTTCGTTCTTCAAACGATTGGAAATATCTGAATCGGACACAATAAAAATACCTTTCTGGTAACGAACCAGCAAA
>DODH01000171.1:7022-9236 GCA_003545625.1 Nitrospina sp. | reverse complement strand
CGCCGTGATCGCGGTTCGGGAAGGCATTAAGGTGGAAAATAGAATCATTCAAACCCTGCTGGACGCCAAGCAGGAAGGACTGCAAAATCTCGATACGATTGTGCAGACCCAGGCAAATAAAACCGGTCACCCGGTGTTTTTATTACGGGATTATCTCAAGAATAAAATCCGTTACGATTTCGGGGAAGAAGAGATGGAAGGGCTCATGCATTTTCAGTCCCTTTGCCACGAGTTTGGCCTGATCCCGGAAAAGTTTCCCCTAAGGTTCGTTTGAGCACCGGCGAGCCGCCGGAGGCAACTGGCAAAATCCTAATTGACCACAGATGGACACGGATAAGTAAACCTGCCTCCCTTCATAGGGACTCAAGCCCGATGAATTGAGGGGTTGGGCAAGGGAGGGTTGTTTGTCATTCTGCTATGAAACAGACGAAGCATCTCGCTTTTTCATCATCCAAGTTGTTTTCGTAAATAATCCCGGCCTAGATTAAAACCCTTCTTAATCAATTCCCCTAACTTCTGCACTGAAGATTCAATGAAGTCGATATAGGCCTGAACGGATTCATTGCGCTTCACTATGGGTGGGGGTTCAGGTGGTTCCTCAATGGCAGGAACCATTGTCTGAGGTTCTGCAGCACTTGCTGTCTCCGGCGAATATTTTTCCTCTTTTGTTTCTGGAATTTGAGCAAAATTATTGCCGGAGATCCGGGCCGGGGATTCAACAGTCCCGCCGCTGATATGTGTTTTCGGGGTTTCAGGAAGCACAGGGGGAACAGGTGGGGGCTCCGGACTGATAACCGGCATCTCGGAGGTTTCAGGAAGCACAGGGGGAACGCTGGGAGATTCCGGTTCGACAACCTCAACAGGTAGAGGGGTTGGCGGCATTTTTGCTACCAATGCAGGGGATGTGGCTTGTTTTGGGGAAATGAGGTTTAAAATTTCAGCGGGAATGAGATTGTTGAAATATAAATACCCGCCGGAGCCTGCCAGAACAAGGACCAGAAATAAAAAGATTTTTCCTGTCCCGGATTTTTTTTTCTCGTCCAGAGGCAAGACCTCCTGTTCTTCAAGCTGGGGGTCGGATTCAGATAAATCGAGTTCGAGATTTTCCGGCAGAGCCTCCTCCTCTGTGTCGGGAAAATTTTCTTCCCTATCTAAAGAGTCCGGGCCTTCCAGTTTTTCCGGTTCAGTATTTTCTTGCATAAAGGATGCTCCACCAGGCACCAGCATGACGCTGGACTCTCTAACGAGAGAGGCAAATGGTTCGGCGTTCGCGTCACCGCCACATTGCCACCGGCCGCTGGCCTGTTAGTGGATGATTTTGTTTAAGGGGTATTCGACGATATCTTCAGCACCGGCATTTTTAAGATCGGGAACAAAATCTCGCACCAGTTTTTCTTCCAGAATCACATTCAGGGCCACCCAACTCTTATTGCTGAGTTCAGAGATAGTGGGTTTTTTTCCTGGCGGGAAAATATTTATTATCGCATCGAGATTTTGTTTCGGCGCATTCATCATCAATCCTACTCGACCGTTGGCGGCCATGGCTCCCTGCAACATCAAAACAAGGCGATCCACTTTATTCCTCTTCCACTTGTCCTTACTGGCTTCCTTGTTCATGATGAAGCGAGTAGTCGATTCCATCAGGGTGTCCACAATGCGCAGGTTGTTGGCCTTGAGGGAAGACCCGGTCTCGGTGACTTCAACAATGGCATCCACCAGTTTTGGGGCTTTAACTTCTGTTGCTCCCCATGAAAACTCGACATTGGCGGTCACTCCATTATCTTTCAGCCAGTCTGTGGTCAGGTTCACCACTTCGGTAGCGATGCGCTTGCCTTGCAGATCTTTAACGGATTGGATTGTCGAATCGTTGGGAACGGCCAGCACCCAGCGTACCGGTCGGGCGGAAACCTTTGAATAAACCAGAGGCGCGATCTCTTCGACATCGGCCCGATTCTCGAGAATCCAGTCTTTGCCCGTCAGACCCGCATCCAGCACCCCATTTTCCACATAACGCGCTATTTCCTGGGCGCGGATCAACATGCATTCGATTTCATCGTCATCAATGCTGGGGAAATAGGACCGGCTCTTAATGCGGATGTTGTAACCGGCTCGGCCAAAAAGTTTTACCGTTGCTTCTTCCAGACTTCCTTTGGGAATTCCTAACTTTAATACGTTACCACTCATGGGTTGATTTCTTTCTAAGGTAAATTATTT
>DODH01000171.1:6377-6693 GCA_003545625.1 Nitrospina sp. | reverse complement strand
AAATTATTTTTTGTAGACTTTTTCCGGATCGAAAACTTTTTCTTCGATGATTTTCACGTCACCGTTGACTTTCCTGAAAAAACAACTGCTGTAACCTTTATGGCAAGCGGCATTGCCTACCTGCTCGACCTTCAGCAGAACCGTGTCGTCATCACAATCGACAAATACTTCCTTGACGATCTGCACATTGCCGCTTTCTTCGCCCTTCATCCATTGTTTATCGCGTGACCGGCTGTAGAACCAGGCTTTTCCGGTTTCCAGGGTTTTTTCCCAGGCAATTGAGTTCATGTAGGCAAGCATCAGAACCTTGCCGGTT
>DODH01000171.1:5813-6039 GCA_003545625.1 Nitrospina sp. | reverse complement strand
CGCATCCTGAATGATGGCTGGGACCAAGCCGCCCATTTTATCAAAATCCAATTTCATAAAAACTCCTCTTGATACGTTAAAACGCAACCAAACTGCGCAGAAATTTCAGTTAATTTTCGAGCCTGCCCATAGGAAGGCAACTGGGCAAGAGCTTGATTACACCGAGATAATTCTCTGCTCACCGGGTCCAGCGTCACGCTGGCGCCTAGCCCACTCCCGTGGGAGG
>DODH01000171.1:0-5498 GCA_003545625.1 Nitrospina sp. | reverse complement strand
CTAGCCCACTCCCGTGGGAGGGAACATGGCAATAGCTTTTTAAGCCGAGTTGACCTGTTGTTTGCCAAATAGAGCCATTGCCAGTCGGCCCCACGCCTAGTGGTGGTGAAACTTGGAAATTTAAAATATAATTGATTTTCTGTCAACCTTATAATAGCCTGTTTGGTATCGAATTAGTCGTTTTTTTCGGTTTGTTTTACTAATTTACCCTTTTGAATTTTTGGGGGGATTAGAACGTTTTTATCTTAAATTAAAGGGGGTTTAATGCCTTCAATTACACATTTTGAAATTTATAAACCTGCAGAACCGTGCAGTTTTACGGGTGAAAAATTGCAGGAAATCATGGAAAAAGTGATCTCCGAAACGCTCACGCCAGACGGTAAAGAATTGAACTTGAAAGGCTATTGCATTGGCCCAAATGGTATGACGATCATTACCCGGGACGAGCGTGTTTCCAAAGTGCGGCGCTTGAACCTTGGTGGCAACCGTATTGGTGATGCCGGGGTCAAGCTATTGGCTGAGGCTGAGTTGTTTTCCAAGGTCAACTGGCTGGAACTAGGAGGTAACGATATAGGGCCGGAAGGCATCCGGTCATTGGCGGGCTCGAAAGCATTGAAAAAGATCAAATCCCTCAATCTTTACCGGAATTATATAAAGGATGAGGGAGCGATTATCCTTGCCACCGAGAACCAGCTAGAAAAAATTGAGGATCTGGATCTGGCTCAGAACGAAATCGGGAATGATGGTATATTGGCCCTTTCCCAATCGAAAAAATTTCCTGAACTGGTAAGTATCGCTTTAGACAATAATTTTTCTTCTGTTGAAGGGCAAGAAGAGGCCAAGACAGGTCCCAACTTTAAAAAACTTCAGTCCCTGAACCTATAATTTAAAATTCTATGTCAGCACCTAATGAACAGTATGGGAAAGGTTATTTCCTGATCGCTAATCCTGTTTTACCAGACCCCAATTTTTCCCGAACGGTCGTGTTGTTGTGCAATCATGACGAACAGGGTTCGTTTGGTTTGGTGATAAACCGGCCTGCCCCGATCAGCGCCAAAGAGGTTTTTGAGGAAATGGGCGTGTCAGACTCCCCACCCGGGAAAATTTTTATTGGGGGCCCGGTGTCTCCCTCGCAGGTGTTTTATCTTTGCCGATCAAAAATACCTTTGCCGGAACTGGATGCCATCTCTGATGGAGTTTATATGGGGATGAGCGGGGAACTTCTGGATAACTTGATGATGAGGATTGAAGATCCTGAAAAAAATATCAGATTCTATATGGGATATTCCGGTTGGGGTGCGGGTCAGCTTGCAGGCGAGATGGAGCGGCTCAGTTGGCTGACCTGTGAGGCGCAGAGCGAATTTATTTTTCAGGAAAATGAAGAGAGCATCTGGGCTTATGCCGTCAAGTCTATGGGCAAGGATTATGAATACCTGATAAATGCCCCTGTCAATCCCCAATGGAACTAACCACCACTCGGCGTGGGGCCAATGTGCAATCACTCTCTCTGGCTGGCAAAGAGCTATCTCGGCTCAACGAGCCTTTGCTATCTGCCGCGACTAGTCGCCACCGGGTGTGACTCGGTGAACTCACTCTTCCGTCCTCCGGCATCTCAGCAGATTTATAAATCCACAATTTCACCGGCATATCAGGGTTTTTCCGTGGAGCAGTATTTTTCATCACGGTTTCCCTATCAAAGCCGGGAAGCCTGGATCGCACAGATATTAAACGGTGATATCATGGTAAACGGGAATAAGGCCCGTCCCGGTGGTATTCTTAATGCAGGGGACTGCATCATCACCCATGCGGGAGTTCGTCAGGAACCTCCTGCGGATCGCAGGTTGAATACGGTTTACCAAGACAGGCATATCCGGGTGTTTAACAAACCCGCGCCTATCCCTGTGCATCCGAGCGGACGATATTTTCAAAACAGCATGACGGAGGTTTTGAAGAAAGCATTTCCCGATGAGGTTCCGCGTCCTGTACAGCGATTGGACGCAACCACTACCGGGTTGATCGTGTTTGCCCGCACCCGTCAGGCGGCGAGTTTTTTAATGCAAGAGTTCCAAAACCACCGGATACAGAAAGAATACCTGGTTGTGGTACAAGGAAAACCGGAGAAAGATCAGTTCACTTTGACCGCCCCTATCGGAGTGGTGGCAGGGGCACAACGGGGAGTTGGCGAGGGCATCATGAATGCGAAACCCGCCATCACCAAGGTGGAAAGGTTGACTTCCACCAATACCCATTCGGTTTTAAAGGTGACCCCCCTATCGGGCAGAACCAATCAGATTCGCGTGCATCTGTCCAGCCAAGGTCTGCCAGTTTTAAATGACGATGTTTATGGTGAAGGGGACTCAGGAAGTTATGAATATGGACTGCATGCCTGGAAACTGAGGTTCCAATGTTTCGACCGTTACCTGGAACTTAAAGTGTCCCCTCCCCCACATTTCCAATCTTTTTTAGGCGATTTGGATATATAGAAAGTTTATGAACTTAATGCAATCACTTCATTCTTTGTCCCCTGTGCCAGCAAATCAGGGAGAGTTGATAGCGCGTGCCAGGAGCCCGTTTTGGCTGGCTCCTATGGCGGGAATCACCGATGTTTGTTTTCGCCAACTGATGGATGAAATGCAGGCGGGTGTCTTGATTTCAGAACTGGTATCGGCGAAAGGACTTTTTTATAATTCCGAGAAGACCCGGAAAATGATGCGCATTCATAAAAGTCCCGGAACGATTGTGGGAATTCAGCTTTTTGGCGAATCTCCCGAGGACATTGTCCAGGCGGTGAGCGTGGTGGAAGAGACGGGAGCTGATTTTGTAGATATCAATATGGGTTGCCCGGTAAAAAAAGTGGTGAAAAAAGGATGCGGAGCGGCATTGATGCGTGACCCGGCTTATGTGGAAACATTCCTTACCACTATTAAAAAAGGGATTCGCCTGCCTCTCACCGTAAAGATGAGAACAGGGTGGAACGAAAATGAACTGACCATTCATGACTGTGTCCAGGCGGCTTATAATTCAGGTTGCGAGTGGGTGGCCATTCACGGGCGTACCCGCGCCCAGGGCTATGAGGGCAAGGCGGACTGGAATCTCATTGCCGAAGTCAAAAGCAGGGCGAAACTGCCGATTATTGGTAATGGAGATATCCGCAACGCCGATCAGGCAAAACAAAGATTGCATGAAACCGGAGCGGATGCGGTGATGATCGGTCGCGGGGCTTTACGAAATCCCTGGATATTTAAAGAATGTGCCGGAGTGGATGCCCAGCGTTCCGGCATCCGACTCCTCAACCGCTATTTGAGCGGGTTGCGAGAAAATTACGATACACGGTCCACGCTTATTTTGTTGCGAAAGTTTTCTTCCTGGCTGGCGTTCGGTTATCCTGGTGCGGCGAAGTTCCGGAAAAATATGTTTGAGTGCTATTCGGCTACGGAGGTCATGCAACAGGCGGAAAACTTTTTCGGCCAAGTCGCGCACCTTCCCTCTCCCTGCTTTGAAGATAATGAAGCATTCATGATGGGTGGTCATGGCTAGCGGAGAACCTCCGCTGGTAAATAGCAAGAGCTTATTAAGCCGAGACAACTCTTTGCTAGCCAAATAAAACTATATGGGCGGTCGTGGCTGACCGCTTAGCAGGAAAATCAAATCCCCCCGACCCCCTTCGTAGAAGGGGGAGCTTCAATGGACCCCTCTTTCTCAAAGAGGGGCTGGGGTGATTTAGAACCTCTCATGCGTCACTTTGGCGGGGTAGGGACAAAAATTTTTCAGAGGAAGAATAGTTGAACCAAAAAACTACAGAGTTTAAAAAAACGCACGCCGACCGGGTGCGCAAACAATATAAAAAGCAGGAAGAGTTTACCCTCTATGGCTGGAACGCCTGCATGAGCGCGTTTAAGGCAAGGCCGGAAAGTCTCTTGCGTTTGTTTTTCAGTCGCGCCCGGACCGCCCAGTTAAAAGAGGTGAAAGCTTTCTGCGGAGAAAAAAAAATTCCCTACCGCCAGTTGGATCAGGAATCCCTTAATAAAGTTGCCTCAGGCGTTCACCATGAGGGAGTGGTGATGGTGGTCCGGCCTCTTATGCCGGAATCCGTGCATCGACTGATCCGTGGAAAAATGCCCGACAAGGGGTTGGTTGTGGCGTTAGACGGAATTGATAACCCGCATAACCAGGGAGCGATTTTGCGGACCTGCGCGTATTTTGGCGTGGAGGGTTTGATGGTCCCCGGCAACGGAAAGGTTTCGGTTATCCCCTCTTCCGCCGCGAGAATGGCAGAAGGAGGACTTGAAAAGGTTCGAGTATTTACCAGCACTGACCTTTCTTCCTCATTAAGAGATTGCAGGGAGCAGGGTTGGTTTGTCGTGGGTGCGGATGCGGGTGCAAAAGAAACTCTTTTCAGCACTAAAATTAAATTTCCCGCAGTGGTGGTAATGGGAAATGAGCAGGAGGGACTTTCCAGTCGGGTCAAACAGCGGTGCGATGCTCTGGTCCGTATTCCCGGAAAAGGGCAATCCCTCAACGTATCGGTTGCGGCTGGCATCATCCTGGCTGAAATGGACCGTCGTCGGACCACGCCCAATAGAAATTAATTTTATGGTTTTCTTTGCCAAGCTTCATCCCTTGATCGTTCACTTTCCCATGGGTTTGTTAACCAGCGGAGTGGTGTTTGAGATTTATGGCTCCCTGCGGAAAGACGAGGTGGTAGAAACCGCAGGCCGATTCAACATCCGCTTGGGGTTTTTGTGTTTGTTCCCGGTTCTAATTGTAGGGTTCCTGGGAATGATTAGCTTGGAAAATACGGAAAAGTTCAGGGACTTTCTAGCCACCCACTTGAAGTTTGCGTTTACCACTGCCGGAGTGTTTATTTCAGCTATGCTCGTTTCTCGTTACCTCCGTAAACCCTGGGGAAGGGTTTTATATTTTCTGATCATCGCTACAGGGTTACTTTGTGTTCTCACCACTGGTTACTTCGGCGGGGAACTGGTTCATCGCTTTGAAGTCTCAACACACTAACAGGTTACTAATAAACCAGTTGGTAACCGGAAAAGAGGCAAACCCCCATTGCCAGGAGCCCAGCCGTATAATATCCCAGCGCGGTTCTGGAGAAGGTGTTGGTGTAGGCGTAGCCGGCAGAGAATCCGTAAAGGATCGTAAACAGGAAGGAATAGCCCTGGTGCCCTTCAACTTCGACAACGGTACGCAGGTTAATGTCAACGGAGACCATCCCGGAGAAATCGGCCACCACAGAGGCTAAAAGACCCAAACTTAAATTAAAAGCTCCTGCGGCTTTTAATTTTTCATCATTTTTTTTGTGCGCCAAAAAAAGCAGGGCTAATCCGGCAACAAATAAAGCAGGGGGGAAATGGGAGATGAAAGGGTGAAACGTTACGGAACTGATCATTGGAAGGGATTAAACATTTCGGGCAAATGCTCATGCAATATGCGATCTAGTGGCTACTAGCCACAGGGGCAACTGGGCAAGAACTCGTTGAGCCGAG
>DODH01000176.1:1482-2878 GCA_003545625.1 Nitrospina sp. | reverse complement strand
ACACTACTGATTTTCTGGTTCATCCAAACTCAGTACATCCGCCTGCTTGCTCCGGCATTTGCCTTTCTCTCGGTACTTTTGGTCACCGGACTGGAGCAGGGATTGCAAAACTATGGAACCTCGACTGAGAAAAAAGAAAAACTTTTTTTATCTTTAATTCTAGCACTGGGCCTGTTGTTCAACATTTCCACAATCATGAAGGAATGGTTCCACGTCAAACCACTTCCTTACCTCTTTAAAAAGGAAAGCCGAGAACAGTTTTTGACGCGGCAGATCAGGGCTTACCCCTTATACCGAACCGCAAATGAGTTTATGGGGGAAAAAGAAAAAGTCTTGTTAGTTTATATGAGAAATATGGGGTATCTAATGGATCGACCATTTTACAGCGATACTTTTTTTGAAGCCCACACCTTGAAAAAAATCATTGATGAAGAGGTTTATGCCAAGGGTATCATCAAGAGATTAAAATCCATGGGCATTACCCACATCCTGTTCAACCACAGTTATGTTTTCGGGGAAAATTCCGCTCTTAGCATGGGGGAGAGGGCCATTCTGAAAAACTTCCTGATCCGCCACGCCCAACGCATACAGGTAAAAAACGAGTTCCTCCTGTACCGCTTTGTGCTAGACTAGGCGCATAGAAATTTACATCACACCAAGCCTTATATCCTCTGGATATCAGGCTTTTGGTTTTTAAAAAGGACCTTCGAATATGGAAGAAAGACTGGCCGGAAAAAATATTCTGATCGTTATCCCCAAAGATTATTATATGGAAGCAGAGCTGGATCCTATTTTGGAATCCATGAATGCGGAGGGAGCCAAGGTTTTAGTCGCCTCCGCTAAATTGAAAGAAGCCGTTGGAATGAAGGGGGGCAAAACCAACCCGGATGTTTTGATTGTTGACGCGATAGAAGGCATTACCGGCGACAGTTATGTCTCCGATGCCAAAGGTGTGCGCCAGATCAAAGGGGTTTTTCACGGGGTCATCGTTATAGGGGGAAATGGAGCCAGATCTTATCTCTGGAAAGATGAGCTTCTACGGCTCCTGCTCACCGACCGCCACCGTTCCCGTATGGTGATTGCCGGCATTGGAAGCGCTGTTCCCTGCCTGGGAAAAGCCGGGCTCCTGCAAAGCCTTGAAGTCACTACCGAACCCGGAAACAAAAAAGCCGTGGCGGCGTTGGAAGATTCCAAAGCAGTCCTGGTAGACGAGGCAATGACCATCACCGACCGTATTTTCACGGTACAGGACGCAAGCGGTATTCCCGCTTTTCTTGACCCGTTTATCGAAGCCGTAGTAAAAACCCCTACAAAGTAACCACCGGCGCCAGCGTAATACCCCATGCGGGGCATGCGTGGTGTCCTCTTCATTAACCTTCATGCCCTGCAAGGGTAA
>DODH01000176.1:0-1157 GCA_003545625.1 Nitrospina sp. | reverse complement strand
GGGTAAAGGCTGAGGAAGAATATCACGGAGCGTTGTCAGCTTCACGGGCAATGCAATACTGGCTACGGGGCCTCCCCGCCTAGGCTTGTTGCTCTCTTTCTTTCTGAGTTTTGATGATCTTCAACCGGAGCTTGATCGCGTCATTCAGGCTTTTGACAATACGGTCATTGGAATCCGGAAAATGCAGTTTTTGGTTGAACTCATCCAGTGAGTGGGTTTCAAGCACTTTGGCAAATGCTTCATCCACAAAAGGCCTGGTCATCTGAACCACACCCTCAAAATAAATCGAAAGCTTTTCGTACTTGTCCCAGTTTTCAAGAATGAGGCTTTTGATCGTGTCCCCGGCAGGCTCCCCATCCTCCGA
Source organism: Nitrospina sp. (assembly GCA_003545625.1). The sequence goes on along the minus strand of DODH01000176.1, from coordinate 793 downwards.
CGTTCTTCCCGCCGGAGTCGAGGTGCCCATGATTTTATAAACATCGATTTTGAATTCGTCTTCCATATTTATCCTGCTCTCTTAAGGAAAAACTTTTCCTCAACGGTTAACAATTTTAACGGACTTCATTTCCACCCTTTCATCAGGGTTGTCCTTGGGGTCACGGGGTACACCAACGATCTTGTCGACAACATCCATTCCCTTAATCACCTTGCCGAAAGCGGTGTACTGATTGTCCAGAAAATACGAGGCTTTGACTACGACGAAAAACTGCGAACCGGCACTGTTGGGCTCCTGTGACCGCGCCATGGATATAATTCCCCGATCATGAGGTGTGTCATTGAACTCAGCATCGATGGAGTAGCCTGGCCCACCCGTTCCGTGCGTGGAGCGGTCCTCACTCTTGGAGTTGGTATCTCCGCCTTGAATCATAAAACCGGGAATCACCCGGTGGAACGTGGTGCCATCGTAATAACCCTTATTGGCCAGGTCTTTAAAGTTTTTGGTATGCCCCGGTGCTTTATCTTCCAGGAACTCAAATTCAATGTTTCCCATTGTCGTTTCTATTACTGCTATCTCATTACTTTGCACATCGGTCATCTATACACCTATGAAAAATGGGTAGGAGGCCATCAGCATCTTCAGAAAATGGAAGAAACCACCCTCGTCCCTGTTATCGTTTTTAAGCGGATGCGTTATCAAGAACTATAAAAGAACAACATCCGCTGATTTAATAAGACTACATAGCAAAACCCGCCCAAGGAACAACTTAGCGGTTTACAATTTTAACAGA
>DODH01000251.1:4909-5127 GCA_003545625.1 Nitrospina sp. | reverse complement strand
GTACCCATTTTATTGGGCATGATTCGTGAACTTTCCGAAAACGAAATCCTCGAGGGGTTGAAGAACAGGATGGAGATTTATTCCGCCTGGTTCCGTTTTAAACTAAAATCGGCCAATCCTTCTGCAGATGAAAATTGGGTTGAAAACTGCCTCGACCAACTTTCCGAAATTTCTTACCAATTAATGGTGGAAGGGCGACAACAACGTTTTCTTGATGT
>DODH01000251.1:0-4515 GCA_003545625.1 Nitrospina sp. | reverse complement strand
CCTGGTGGGAAGGAATTTTGCAACAGACGAATCGACGTTGGGAATATTGCCATCCATCGTTTCAGGAGTTTCTGGCAGGTCGGTATTTACAGAATAGTAATTCCTGGAGGGAAATTGTCCGGAAAAACTGTAGGGATGAGAAATGGCACGAGGCCATAAAGATCATGGCCGGAGGTGTTTCCGGAAAAGAACTGTTCGATATTTTAATTGAGGAAGGGGAGGTGATGCTGGCGGGAAACTCGCTGGCCGAGGTGGGCGACCTGCCGAAGGGGCAAGAGTTGCTGATAAAGCAATTGTTGAAATACCAGTGCAAGGAAACGCTTCCTCAGTTTTCCCAGTGCCGGAAGGTGCGTGTCCAAGAGGTGATTCAGTATAACGAGACCGGATACCTGGAAAACTTGCTGAGCCGTTTATTGAAGCGAGAGCACCGCGATAGTAGAATTTTATTCAGCGTGTTCGAACTAATTCTTGCGAAGCATGGACTCGATTTTCATCAGTTGCTGGATACGTTTGATTTTGAATCTCTGAAGAAACTGGACGAGTTTAAGGAGTTTTTTAATGAGGTTGCAAAGTTGGAAAAAGAGGGTAGAGCAACCCTTAAAAAATTCGGGGAAATGGCCACGGTTCCCGAAGGGAAATTTATTTATCAGGAGGAAGTGGATGAGGAGGATCAGGTTGTCCTGAAGGAATTTTCTATCATGAAATTTCCGGTCACCAATGCTTTGTATCAGCAGTTCGATCCGCAACACCAGAACAGGTTTCCTAAATATTCTTTTGATGGTGATCAGCCTGTTATTGGCATCAACTATTATGAGGCGGTTATTTTTGCCCTCTGGATAGGATTGAGGCTGCCCACTGAGCAGGAATGGGAAAAGGCGGCCCGGGGAACAGATGGTAAGACTTATCCTTGGGGAGAGCCAATGGGCTATGAAAAAGGCTTTGCAAACACCTGTGACTTTATGGCGTGCAAGACAAACCCGGTCCTGGAATTGGATCAGGGCATGTCTCCCTATGGATGCTACGATATGGCAGGCAACGTCTGGGAATGGTGTATGCAGAAAAATGTCTCCATGCATTCCACTCAGAGGATTGTGCGTGGCGGATCGTGGATGAATTATCTAGTGTATGCCAAATGTGTCTTCAGAAATTCCTTTGACCCCTCCGAGCGGCATTTGGCCGTGGGGCTGAGATGTGTCGAAGCTCCTCAATTTACCGAAATTGAGAGCGACGATATCGATGACCTGTAAAAGCTTTTTTCCTTAAAAAAAGAATAAAAATAGTAAAGAATTCCTAATACAGGCGATAAGAGAGAAGTAGCGGGTGAAGACCATAAGAAGTTGAATTTGGTCAGGTTTTTCTTTACAATAACCAGTTAAATTCTGTTATCAAGCTATAATTTGCAATGGGTTTGCCTCTGTTCAGGGGGGTAGGTTCGGGTCTATTGAAGTCCGGATTTGAGGCCGTTTATCAGTGGATCGATGCGTTTTGTCTGGGTTTTTGAAGTTTTGGGCAAATAGAACCCAGAATGGATCTAAAAATTTTTAGTATAATTCCCAATTTGGGAAATTTTTTTTAAATAGAAAATTCCTCCATTTCTTTTTCTACAAGCAAAGGAGCGTTGGAATTTGGCTATTACCAAATCCACGAAACGGTTTTTATGTATTGATGATGATCGGACGCTACTGCTGATCGTCAAGCAGATTCTGACCAAGTCTTTTGGCGCGCAAACTCTTGAAGTTTTTCAAGCCTCAACAGGTGAAGAAGGGCTTCAGATAATGCGTGAAATCAAGCCGGATATTATTTTATGCGATATCCATATGCCGGGGATGGATGGGTTTGAGGTCTGCCAGCGTGTGCGGGAATTAAAACTCCGTTCTGCGGTGATACTTATGTCCGCCTACGATGCGGAGCAAGACAACGCGATTAAGGCCAGTGATACAGGGGCAGATGCTTATTTATCCAAGCCCATCAAAAAAGGTGAACTGCTGTTCGTGGTGAACTTTGTCATGCGGGTGGCTCACCTCAATGACACGGTTTTTGAGAAAAACAAGCAGTTGGAAGCGTCTCTGGTACAATTAAAGCAATTCAGCTATCAGGTAAAAATTGAAGGACATACCGACAATATAGATATAAGAACGAAACAGTACCCCTCCAACTGGGAGTTGTCCGCTGCCCGCGCTGCGGAAGTTGCCAGGAAGCTGGTTCGCGCGGGTTTCGACCCAGCTAAATTATCTATCGAAGCTTTTGCGCAATACCGGCCTAAAGTTCCCAATGACTCCCGGCAAGGACGGGCCACCAGCCGCAGGATTGAGATTGTGTATCAGCGTGGTAGCATCCGCAAGCATATGGTGAATATTCTACGTCGATAAAACCACTGGGCACGTGGTAACTTTTCATTTGCTTTCATTCCCCGGAATTGAAGTCACCCTTTGATAGATGACAAACACATTCAATATATGCGCAGGGTGCTTGAGCTTGCTCAAAGGGCTCGTGGCAGAACCAGCCCAAACCCTATGGTGGGGGCGATTGTGGTCAGGCGTGGAAAGGTTGTCGGAGAAGGATATCATTCCCGTGCCGGTCATCCCCATGCCGAAATCGAGGCCTTAAGGCGGGCAGGCAATAAAGCCCGATCCGCCGACCTTTACGTCAACCTGGAGCCGTGTTGCCATTTTGGCCGGACGCCCCCCTGCACCGACGCGATCGTTCAGGCAGGTATCAAAAGGGTATTTGTCGGCATGAAAGATCCCAATAAACAGGTCAGCGGGAAAGGTTTGCGTACACTCAAAGCACAAAGTATTGTAATTGTATCCGGTGTTTTAAAAGAAGAATGCATGAAGCTGAATGAATCGTTTGTAAAAGTCATGAAAACGGGAATGCCATTCGTGATTATGAAAACAGCCATGTCTCTGGATGGAAAAATTGCCGCCCGTTCCGGAGACTCGCGTTGGATTTCAGGGAAGCTGGCACGAAACCATGTTCACAAGATCAGAAACCATGTTGATGCCATCATGGTGGGAACAGAAACCGTTTTAAAAGACAATCCTCGCTTGACTTGCAGGCTTGAAACAGGTTCGGTTAAACATCCCGTCCGTATTATCCTGGATCGAAGAAATAGAATCCCGCTTACGGCAAATGTTTTTAAAAACAGCCGTTCCCAACCAGTCATTTATGTGACTGGGCCCGATATTTCTTCTGCCCGCCAGAAAGCTCTGAGCGCCAGGAAGGTGGAAATTCTAAACAGCAAAATCGGTAAAAACGGATTCCACATCAAGCATCTCCTGAAAAAATTGGCAAATAGAGATATGAACTCTATACTTATTGAAGGCGGTGCCGAACTGAATGCCAGTGTTTTAAAAGCAGGTGTGGTGGATAAGGTTGTTGCATTCATCAGCCCGATATTAATAGGTGGATCCACGGCTCCCGGTTTTCTCGGAGGGCGGGGGGTGATGAAAATGAACAGCGCAATAAAGTTAAAGAATCTTGAAGTGACAAAAATTGGTGAAGATTTAATGGTGGAGGCGACGCCATGTTTAGTGGAATAGTGTTATCGGTAGGAACTATTGGCGAGTATATTCAGAAAAACGAAGGGGCAGTGCTGGTTGTGAATACGGATCTTTCTGGATTTGAGGATGGTGAGAGCATTGCCGTGAACGGCGTTTGCCTTACAGTTGTGGATTCCACTGAGACGACTTTCAAGTTGGATCTTAGTACCGAAACCCTGAGCCGTACCAATTTTAAAAATGCCAAAAAAGGAGACCGGATTAACCTCGAGCGGTCCCTCACCCCTTCGACAAAAATAAGTGGGCATTTTGTCAGTGGACATATAGATCAGGTCGGTGAAATCGTGGACATCGAGGAGAAACCGGTTGAGGTCTTGTTTCGGTTTTCCCATTCGGCGGAACTCAGTCCTTTCATCATGGAAAAAGGTTCCATTGCTATAGATGGCATCAGCCTGACTGTTTTCGATTGTAAGGACAACCGATTCACGGTTTCCATCATTCCTTTTACTTTGAGTCACACGAACCTGAGTTCAAGAAAAATAGGCGATTTAATCAATATTGAATGTGATATGATCGGAAAATACGTATTTAAAGCCTGCGAAACTCTGTTGAATCCGAATGAGAAAAAACCTTCTCTTGATTTTCTTCGGCAGCAGGGCTTTGCGTGATTGAGGAAGTCATGGAAAACGAATTCAGTACTATTGAAGATGCCCTCGAGGATGTCCGGCAAGGAAAAATGATTGTCATCGTGGATGATGAAGATCGGGAAAATGAGGGAGATCTGATGATCGCCGCCGAGAAAGCCACTCCGGAGGTCATAAACTTCATGGCAAAATTTGGGCGCGGGCTGATTTGTCTTACCTTGACGGAAAGCAGGACCCGCGATTTGGGATTGAACATGATGGTTGATGATAACCAGTCTGCTTTTGAAACTCCGTTTACGGTTTCCATTGATGCCAGACAAGGTGTGACGACCGGAATTTCAGCGGCAGACAGGGCGCATACAATTAAAGTT
>DODH01000055.1 GCA_003545625.1 Nitrospina sp. | reverse complement strand
ATGCCCTGCATCATTTTGCGAAACTCTCTGAATCGCGATATAAATTTCGCAGGCGCAGAACTGATCTTTGAAAGCCTGGAAGATTTTGTTTCCGCTTTGAAAGCCTGACGGCTTTCTCAAGATATCGGTTTTACAACTTCTCTTTTTCCAACTCCGTCTTGAATCCGGCAAACATTTGCTGAATGGGAGGAATGAGTTTTTCCTTCAACTCATCGGGCACCCAGTTAATTTTTTCCACCGGCCAGTTTTCCACATTCTGGATATTGAGACCGGCTTTCGCAAAGGGCGCTTCCAAACTTTCCTCAAAACCGTAAATCAGTGCGTTTTTAAAAACCATTTCATAAAGGTCGATGATTTCATCCCGATCGTGCAGACCTGCCAAAAACCGTTCCGTCATTTTTCCAATGATCGAGTTGGCATGTTTCTGAAAATCTCCACTGCAGGCATTTTCCAGAGTACGGTAGATAATAATGATGTCCTGGAGAAGGTATTTAATTTCTTTTGAGTCTTTTACGACCGGGCCTTTTTTCAGGTCAAAAAATTCTTTATATTCCTTGACGATCCTTACGGTATCGCTGATGATCGACTCCTCCCACGGGACATGATTCCAAACGAAGAACACCCTAAGCCAACTCACCGTTTCGGTGGCGTCTTCCATGTGCAGGGTCAGGCTGGGCTTGGCAGAGTTGCTGAAAGGAAGACGTCCACCCCACATTTTCAGTTTCAACTCCAAATGCGGCGAAAACGCCTCCTTGAAAACATCGCAATAGATTGAGACCAGCCTCTCCATGTTTGCATGTTTGTCCAAAAGAGTATTTTGCGGCAGGTTGACGATGCAATAAAACCTCCAGATGCGCCTTTTGGCCAAACCATTGGGATGGGCAATAAGATATGTGCCGCCCCAGATTCCGGATGTGATGGGAACATCAATCTGGTGAGTTTCCCGCATTCGCTGGGAAACTTCCGTTGCTATGTTCTGGTACAACTCGTTCAGGTGGTACAGGTTGATCAAGTTGTTATCTACAAATACTGGGGTTTTAACTAAATCTGTCATACCTCTCCCACAAGAAACGGGTGGTGGAACTCAATGGTGTTTAATACTATCTTAGAACAAAAAAAACAAAAAATTTTTCAAGGACAATATGAATAATGCAGGCTATAATTCTTTCCGCCTGTTTAAGAGGTCCCCTTTAAACCTTTTAAGAATATTATTTACGCAGGAGCCAGAAACCTTGAAATGCCGCCTTTCATTTATCGTTTTACTATGTTCCATGACGCTGGCAATCAGCCCGGGAGCCCAGACGGCCCCTTCTGCCTGGAAAAACCTTGAGAAAGGTTTGGATGTAGGCATTTTTCAGGCCCCGAAAAAATCTGCTTTCGGCGACTCATTAATACGCATTTTAAGGGCCGACACCACTTCTTTTAGTTTGCGGCTGTTAAACGCTTCGTCCAAGGACCAGGGAAAACGCTGGTCTGTAAAAGATTGGGCAAACAAGAATGGTCTGGTTGCCGCCATCAACGCAAGCATGTACCAAAAGGATATGATGTCCAGTGTCTCTTACATGAAAACCCGGCAACATACCAACAACACCTGGGTTTCCAAAGATAAAACCGTCCTCGCTTTCGACCCCGATGACAAAAGCCTGCCCCCGGCGCGGATCATTGATCGGGATTGCGAAGATTTTAACACGCTCAGAAAGCAATACGGAATTATGGTCCAAAGCATTCGCATGGTCTCCTGTCATGGAAAAAATATGTGGAAACAACAAAAGAAAATGTCAAGCATCGCCGCAATTGGATTAGATCAGCAGGACAGGATCTTGTTCATTCATGTCCGATCGCCTTACACCACCCACGATTTGATCAATATGCTACTTGAACTTCCGATTGGCCTGAAACAGGCCATGTATGTTGAAGGCGGGGCGGATGCCCAGTTATATATCAACACAGGAAAAGAAGAGCACGAATTCATTGGAAGTTATTCCACCGGGACCAGGGAACATGACGAAAACACTTTTTCCCACCCAGTCCCGAACATACTGGGCCTGGTGCGTCTTGAAAAATAGGGAGGGTGCAATTTGACAGAGAAAAAGAAAAGGTCAGTCCGCTGCCGATCCCGATTCCGCATACTTTCCGGAGATTTAATCGCCTTGGGACCTGGGAAAGTCGATTTACTGGAATCAATTGGCAGGGAGGGGTCCATCTCCCAGGCGGCACGGGAAAGCCATCTTAGCTACCGCCGTGCCTGGAACATGGTGGACATCATGAACCAGTGCTTCAAGAAACCTCTGGTTATTAGCGTCACCGGGGGCAAAGGAGGAGGAGGGGCAAAGCTGACTCCCACAGGCGAAAAGGTCATTCAGCTTTATCGGAAAATGGGGGAAAAAGCCGACAGCGCCACCCGAACCGAATGGTAAACCCTACAAAAACTCCTCCGGCGAGCCACCGGGGGCAATGAGCAATAACTTTTGCTCGCCAGCAAAACTGCTGGTTTATGCAACCCCTCTCAATCCCCCTTATCAGGGGGAATTATTAAAGTATTACCCCTCCGGGGCACGAGTGATGTCCTCTTCATTTGTCCTCATGCCCTGCAAGGGTAAGATCTCAGGAAAAATATCACGTGCGCTTGACGGCTTGGCCTGCTTGACGGGCAATGCAGTGCTGTACCCCTTGCGTGGCAGGAAAGCTGAGGAAAAATATCACCGCCACCCGCCTAGAGGAGCATTTCACTGGCGGTCCAGGCCATATCGCGATTTGTCCCACCGGCAAACCCGGTTTTGCTGACGAGGATAATTCCAAACGCCGTGGTTTCTTTGAACCACGCTATGACGGTGGGAACGATGGCTTTCGGGTCCATCCCCTGTTCGATCAACTGGTAAGCACGCAGAGCGGTCACCTGCATGGCGATGGCTTCGCCGTCACCGGTGGCGGCAACGGCCCCATCTGGCCCGGCATAGAGTCCACACCCGATGAGCGGAACATCGCCCACGCGACCGGGGATAGCATTATCGATACCACCGGTGCTGAGCGCGCAAGCGAACTGGTCCCCCGCCCGGACAACGCACCCGACGGTATCAGTGGTAGAAAAATCGGTTCCCGTGCTGATGATTTGGTCCGGCGACAGGGTTTGGCATCCCTGATCGGTGGCAAACTGGTTGGCCCCGCGCCCAGCCAGTATTTTGTATTCGGACTGGCTGACAATGCGCGCCACATGGATCGGGTTTTTGAAACCTTCCAATGCGGCCACGGCACCGAACGTGCCCGAACTGTCCATACACGAAGCGTCCATCTGCGCGGTGTCGTCGTTGCGTTTGTGCGACCCGATGCCGGCGTTGAAGCGTCCATCATCCTCCAAAGTGGCAACGGCCTGGCAGGCCGAGTCGATGGCAGGTTCGCCGGATTGCAAAGACATCATGCACATTTGCCCGGCGATGGCGGTTCCATCTGCAAAGGCAGAGTTGGAACCCGCCCCGCCATGAGTTAAAACTACAAGTCGCTTTTTTTCTTCCATGGAGCAATAAACCTTCTCTGGTTAGCAACGGTGCTTTCGACTTAATGGGCCCTTGCCAATTGCCCCTGCGGCCAGCAGTTGTGTGTATATTATAAATGAGGTAAGCTTAAGGCCAACCAAAAAATAACAGGAAGCCAATGGTCAAGTTTTGCTTACAATGCAAGAGCGCGTTCTGGGGCGGACAGTTTTGCCCGATATGCCCGGGCGAGATCGAACTGCTCGATGCCGCCTTGCCCGAGAATAAAAAATATCTGACAGAACTCAATATCGATGTGCGGCCCAAATATTATGCCCGCAGTTCCATGCTTCTTTCCTGTTTCGGGTTTGTGATGGCCCTGCCGCTTGGTGCCTTTGTCTTTTTACGCGGGTTAGCCTCTTCCGGCAATGTTGAGCTATGGGCCGGTATTGGTATTGGCACCATTGTTTTTATTTCCTGGGGATGCTGGTATCTCTCTTACCGGCTCTTCGACAAACAAATGGAAGGTGTCGAAGTGGAAGACAAAGAACCCCAGCTCGATTAATTTCCCTCCTCACCACTAAACTTTTTCTCCGTACTGGATAACGCGAGCAACAAAATCTTGCCGGACTATTTCGTCTTGCAATGCTTCTTCATCGATAACGGGGAGAGAGGGGAAGTATTGCATTAAAGCGTGCGCGAACAGTCCCACAGTTGAACTTTTTTCCTGTTCGTGGTGCAGGGGAACATTGCCAGGACCGCAGGAAGGGGAACGGCTTTTAAAAATAAATCCGCTCAGATTCTGTTGCCTTAATGCTTCCAGTTTAATGGAGTTGAAGTCGACCATAGCTTGCGTCCAATCTTTTCCCGATTCGCTACCCACCATGCGCTCAGAGGATGCATCGTTTGCCACGAGCCGAACCGGTTCTCGTGGTACGCCCATTCCCAACTCCACTTCCGGGCAGACCGGCACCGCTTCGAACTGTTGGCCTAACAGGTCGATCACGGTCGAGTCGCGTTTGTGCTCGCCATTATAACGGACGCTTTCGCCGAGCAGGCAACTGCTGACCCCGAGTTTTAGTTTTTTCATATTCCCTGCCCTAATTTACCTGCCCTCGGGCACCGATGTCTTTGCGGTAATGAATTCCATCCCATTTGATTTTGCTTACCGCCTCATAGGCTTTTGCAATCGCAGAGGAGGTGTCGCTTCCGGTTGCGGTTACCCCCAATACCCGCCCCCCGTTGGTAAGAACTTTGCCATCTTCCAATTTGGTTCCGGCATGAAAAACCACGACATCGGGTAGGGCTCCTGCCCCATCCAACTCAAAAATCTCTTTTCCTTTTTCATAAGATCCCGGATACCCTTTTGCCGCCATCACCACACAGACCGCGGTTTCCGGTTTCCATTTTAAATCACATTGTTCGAGGGTTCCATCGATGCAGGCTTCAAAGAGAGGGACGATATCACTTTCCATGCGGACGAGAAGCGGTTGCGTTTCCGGGTCTCCGAAGCGAGCATTGAACTCGAGGATTTTGGTTCCCAGTTTGGTGAGCATCAGTCCAGCGTAAATAATTCCCTGATAAGGCCTGCCTTCCGCCTTCATGGCGCGAATCAGGGGAAACATGATTTTGTCGCGCACCTTCTGGCGCATAATGTCGGTAAAAACCGGAGCCGGGGAATAGGCCCCCATGCCGCCGGTGTTGGGCCCCTTGTCGCCGTCGAAGGCCGCCTTGTGATCCTGGGCCGAGACTAAGGGGAGTGCCGTTCGGCCGTCGACCAGGGCAAAGAAACTGGCCTCCTCTCCTTCCAGGAATTCCTCGACCACCAGCGAGTCGCCGGCGGCTCCGAAGGCGCGCTCGCTCATGATGTGGTCGACCGCGGCGTGGGCCTCAATTTCGTTACGGCACAGCATGACACCTTTGCCGGCGGCAAGACCGTCGGCCTTGACCACGATGGGCGCACCCTGTTCGCGGATATAGGCCTTGGCGGGCTCAGCTTCGGTGAACCGGGCCCATGCGGCGGTCGGCGCGCCGCAGGCATCGCAGATCTCTTTGGTGAACCGCTTCGACGCCTCAAGCTCTGCCGCCGCTTTCGAGGGGCCGAAGACCAGCAGACCCGCATCGCGCAGATCGTCCGCCACCCCGGCGGCCAGTGGCGCCTCGGGGCCGACGATCACGAAGTCGATGGAATTGGCCTGCGCGAAATCCACCACGGCGCCGCCGTCAAGGATGTCCAGCGCGGCGCATTCGGCGATGGCTGCGATCCCGGCATTGCCCGGCGCGACGATCAGC
>DODH01000030.1:9966-13890 GCA_003545625.1 Nitrospina sp. | reverse complement strand
GGGGAGAAACAAGCGATTATGGAAAGTATCGCTCATTTTTATCGTGAAATAAATAGTGGTTTTCTAAATAAAAGCTGCGATCAGGGTTTTGAAATTTCTTATCTCGCGGAATACGATGAGAACGATCAACCGCTGTTCCAGAAATTTGTGCACTACACGCCGGAGAACCACGAAAAGATCAAAAAAATGATGGAGGGCGATGATTGCATGGAGTTTTTCATCCATGAAACCGACCTCATCAAATACTATAAAGATTTCAAAATGGGGCAACTGCAAAAAGCTCTGGAAAACGAACCGCCGAAAAAGGTTTTAAAAGATGCCTACCTTTTGAGCGAACAGGTGATCAAGGAATATTTTGAGAACATCGGTTCCTCGCGCATTTTACGTACCCTGGAAGGTCTGGTTAAAATAATTCAAGAATGCATGGATCGTGGAAACCTTGAGTTTATAGATGTTTTCCATGTCACTAAAAAGGATTACCATTCCTATACCCATTGCATCAACACCAGTATGTATTGCATGGCCTTGGCGACTAATTTGAAAATGCAACCGGATGCCGTGCGCAAGATCGGTCTGGGGGGCATGCTATTCGATATTGGCAAAAAGTCCGTTCCCTATGAAATTATAATGAAAGAAGGGAAACTGGAGCCGGACGAGTTCCAATTCATTCGCAAACATCCGTCAGCCGGCCGCAAGGCGCTCAACGATATGAAATGTTATAGCGAAAACATTTTAAGAATGGTGGCGGAACATCATGAAAAGTTTGACGGCACCGGCTACCCGTTCGAATTAAAGGGAGACAAGATTTCCCTGTACGCAAGAATTTGTAACATCATGGATGTTTTTGGGGCTTTAACCGCTCCCCGTAAAAATCGACCGGGCATGACTCCTTTTGCCGCCCTGAGTGAAATGAAAAACAATATGGAAGGGCAGTTTGACATGCGAATTTTGGTCAACTTCATCAAAACCCTTGCGGATGCTGCTGCGGCAAAAGTTTCTGCGTCCAAATCAGCCGGTTCTTCGCAGTCATCCGGCAACCAGGTAGCAGCCAGCGCCTGACTGGTACTGTCCCTGTTTTTCAACCACCGAGTGTGCTCCACACTCGGTTTTTTTTATACCTTTTTCCCTCCGTCCAGATTTTCTTGTTCCTGCCTGCTGAATGGAGGTAAGATAATCTCTTTCAATACTTGCATGGAGAATGCTCGTGTTTGTCGAAGTCGATTCCAATACCAATACTGACCGGAGCTTCAATATGATTTTTCGGGATATCAGTCTGCCCCGGGAATTGTATTGCATCAAATACCCGGTAAACGGTGAGGAACAACCGGTTCAGATCACGGGTTGGGACGCGGACTCCAATACATCGTGCCCCGCTTATGCCTGCAAAGTGGAAGAATCCGGAGATGGAGTTGCCCTGCTCATTTATGGCGGATCAGGTGGGGTACGCATGAAACCCCTCGAAGACGAAACACAATGGGACACCGGGTCTTCCAGCCAGTGGGGAGACACACATTTGGTCTACCCGGCAGATTGTTTTATCGTCTATAAAGACGAGTTGTAACCCGGGCAACGCCCGGTGGTAATGAGCAATAGCTTTTTGAGCCGAGACGACTCTTTGCTCGCCAGAAAAAGTGATTGCTATATTCCCTCCCACGGGAATGGGCTCACCGGTAGGCGCAATCAGGCCAGGACTAGTTGGCGGAGGGTTTCTTCATCTATTGGATCTGCAAATCGGCCATGAACACAGTGAGCCAGGAATTCCCGATTACCTTTTTGACCGGTGATGGGAGATTCGGTCACAGCTTTTACTGCCCAGCCTTTTTCTGCAATAAAACGGTTCAACTCAAGCAGTACCCGAATATGTTTAGCCGGGTCTTTAATAATGCCACGGTTTTCCACCTCCTCTTTTCCAACTTCAAACTGGGGTTTGATCAGGGTAACCAATTCCCCCTCCGGCTTGAGGATTTCCAGTAAAGGGGGTATGACAAGCTTAAGCGAGATGAACGATACATCGACCACGGCCAGGTCCAGCATTTCCCCAACATCCTCTTTGCATAATGTTCGGGCGTTTTTCCGGTCCAGGCAAATGACCCGCGAGTCGCTCCGGAGTTTCCAGTCCAACTGCCCGTAGCCGACATCCACCGCGTACACTTTTTCAGCGCCGTTTTGTAAAAGACAATCCGTAAAACCACCGGTCGAAGCTCCCACATCTATAGCAGTTTTTCCTAAAGGCAAAACATGGAATTGTTTTAAGGCGTGGTCCAGCTTCAATCCGCCCCTGCTGGCAAAGGGTTGGGGCGCACCAATAATAACGGGAAGACAATCTACAGGAACCAGTCGACCGGGTTTATCGGCAACGGTATCCTGCACTCTTACTTTTCCCGAGAGAATAATGCTTCTGGCTTTTTCCCGGGTGGAGACGAGTTTTTTTTTACCAGCAACTGGTCCAGGCGGATTTTTTCAATCTTTTGCGTCATCTTCATCCTCAACCGGAAACAAGTCGGTCACCAGTTCGCCTTTCTGGTTTTGGGTGAGCTTTTCTATTTTTGCTTCGGCTTCATTCAATTTCTTGGAACAAACACGCGACATTTTTATTCCTTCTTCAAAAATCTCCAAGGATTTATCAATGTCCAGCTCTCCTTTTTCCAGGTCATCGACTATTTTTTCGAGTCTTTGTATGGCCTTTTCAAATTTTATTTCACCCATAATCGGCCTCTTTGAAAACGAGTTTATCTTGACAATAAACCGTTGTTAAAATTATATTAGTCCTTATCCTGTTTTTTTCTAAAAATTGTTTTGGTGTGGCTATGAAAACCGTTGGCAATTGCATGATAAGTCCTGTTTTAAGCATAGAGCAAGATGAAAACGTGAAAAATACCGCCGAAAAAATTTATGCCAATGGAATCGGGTCGCTTCTTGTAACCAGCAACGAAAACTTTATCGGAATCATTACCAAAACCGATTTGATGGTCCGAGTTCTTATAAAAACCCTTGACGCCGAATCAACCCAGGTTGCTGAGGTAATGTCGCAGCCATTGATATCGATTGATGCCAGCGAGACCCTTGATTCTGCCAGAAAATTGTTGCGTGAAAAATCCATTCGCCATCTGGCGGTTACCCGGGACAATAAAATCGTTGGAATTGTATCTATAAAAGACCTGTAATAAAATTCGTCTTAGCTTTCCTCTATTATTTTTTTTACTGTGCAATCCAGGCCTCCGCGGAAAAGCCTTATCTGGACCCTGTCTCCCGGACTGACCCCTTCAGTATTTTTCAAAGATTTTTCATTTTTCGAACAAATACTATATCCCCTTTCTAAAATAGCTAGCGGGTTGATTGCGTTCATGTTTTTTAATATTCCTTCAAAGCGCTCCTTATTGAAACGGAGCTGGGACTGGATGATATGCAACATTCTTTTTTCCAGCATCGCCCGGTTTTCTTTCATATGTTGAATATGTTTTTCCGGTGAGGCTTGAAATAATCGGTGTATTTTGTCCTGCAATCTTTGTTGATGCGATACCAGGCGTTGCTCAAGACCTCGAAGCAGCCGGGCATATAAATCATCAAGACGTTGAACATGAGGACTGAATATTTCCTTAGGTTGGTGAAAAAACCGGCGATCCATCAAACGATTTAAAAGGTCCCTGTAATCCTCCACCTGTTGGCATAATGTCTCTACCAGTTCCCCTGTCAAGGATCGGATATCTTTAAGAATTTCATTCAAGACAGGCACGGTCAATTCCGCGGCGGCTGAAGGAGTGGGGGCTCTGAGGTCGGCGACAAAATCGGCAATGGTAAAATCTATTTCATGCCCCACGGCAGAAACTATTGGAATGCGAGATGCAAAAATCGCCCGCGCCACTTCTTCTTCATTAAATGCCCATAAGTCTTCCAACGATCCTCCTCCTCGCCCGATGATGATGA
>DODH01000030.1:0-9587 GCA_003545625.1 Nitrospina sp. | reverse complement strand
CAGAACCTTCTCCCTGCACTTTCGCCGGACGTAGTAGAACAGAAACCTTGGGGTTTCTCCTGCGAATGACATTAAGGATATCGCGGACAGCGGCGCCAGTCGAAGAGGTGACCACTCCTATTTTCCAGGGAAAAGCGGGTAGCGGTTTTTTTGCTGCATCATCAAACAAGCCTTCCTTTTCCAGCTTTGCCTTTAACTGCTCGAAAGCTTTTTGCAGGGCACCCAGTCCTCTTGGCTCCAGGGACTCGGTAATGATCTGGTATTCGCCGCGGGCATCGTAGACGGTGATCCGACCAAACAGCAAAACCTGGTCGCCATCCTCGGGCTGGAATTTGATACCGGCCCGGTAGCCTTTGAAAAGAACACAACGGATCTGTGCTTTGCCATCTTTTAAAACAAAATAACTGTGGCCGGAAGCTACGGTCCTGAAGTTGGAAATTTCTCCCTCCACCCAAACCGAGTCAAATGCCGCTTCCATAATGGCGCGGATGTCCCGGGTCAATCCGCTGACACTGTATACCTGCGGTCGTGCACTTGCCGCTGCAAGATGGCTCGAAGTCGACTCTTCAGGTGTGAGCGAACTTTTAGGTTTATTAAGGCGACCTTGCCTTTTGCGGATCATAAAATTATTCTGCCATAAATTTCTAAAGGAAAAAATTTTTAAAACGTGGCTTTAAAAGCTTTTAACGTATTTTCCATGAGCAGGGCGATGGTCATGGGCCCTACGCCACCCGGAACGGGAGTGATGAATCCTGCTTTTTCAGCGACCGGGGTAAAATCAACATCGCCGGTCAGTTTCCCGTCAACGCGGTTGATTCCCACATCAATCACCACCGCGCCTTCTTTTACCATTGCTGAAGTCACAAAGCGGGGCCGCCCTACCGCCGCGATCAATATATCCGCTTGACGGGTCACTTGTTCCAGGTTGACCGTTTTGGAATGGCAAATGGTCACCGTGGCATGACGTTGTAATAATAAATGTGCCACCGGTTTTCCTACAATATTACTTCGGCCTAAAACTACCGCGTGTTTGCCGGCAATTTCAATATTATAATAATCCAGCAGGGCAATGATTCCTGTTGGTGTGCACGGGGTGAGCAGGGCATTGCCAATTGCCAGCTTACCAACATTGATGGGATGAAATCCGTCCACATCCTTTTCCGGGTCAATGGACAATAAAACCTTTTGCGAATCGATATGATCCGGAAGCGGCAATTGAACAAGAATACCGTGTACCGCATCATTTCCGTTCAGTTCATTGATGAGGTCCATTAATTGCGCCTCGGTAGTTTCCGCGGGCAGGTTTTGTTCAAAGGATTGAAATCCGACTTCATGGCATATTTTATTTTTGTTGCGCACATAAACCGCCGAGGCAGGATCCTCTCCGACCAGAACTGTAGCCAGACCCGGCATACGGCCTGTTTTGCTTTTAAGTTCCGCAGTCTCTTTAGTCAGGCGATTGCGGATTTCCGCGGATACTTTTTTCCCATCAATAAGAACCATGATTTTCCTTCCACTAGGCCTACTTGGCGTAGGGCCAGATAGCAATAACTTTATTTGGCCAGCAAAGAGCTTTGGCGGCTTGAGGAGCCTTTGCCCAGTTGCCTCCACGGCTAGTGGAGTTTAGCAGATTTTCCGATTTATCGAAGGGAGTGTTTCTCTTTATTTAATTTCCAATTCCTTGATCAGCCGGGAGAGGTAGGAACGTTGAACGTCCAGAATCCTTGCGGCTTTAGTCCGGTTACCGCTGGTGGATTTAAGGGTGTTGGAAATAAAAGTTCTGCGAAACAAATCGCTGGCTTGCTTGAGGGTGGACCCCACATTGAGTTCAATGGGAGCCTGGGATGTTTCAAAAGGAAACGCTTCAGGAAGCAGTTCATCCTCGTCTGTTAAAACAATGGCCCGTTCCACGGAGTTTTCCAGTTCCCGGATGTTGCCCGGCCAGGAATAACTCATAAGGTGGGAGACCAGCCCTTTGCCCGGTTTTTTAATGGGCTGGTTTTCCGGGCTGTGCTTCTTGATGAAATAGGTTAGTAAATCGGAGATATCTTCCAGTTTGTCACGCAGGGGAGGCAGGGTTATTTTTATTACATTGATTCGGTAAAACAGGTCCTGGCGGAAATTTCCTTCCCGGACTTCTTTATCCAAATCGAGGTTGGTCGCCGTAATCAACCGGACATCAACCTTGATGGTTTCGGTACCCCCTAAGCGGATGAACGATTCTTCCTGAATAACCCGCAGCAGTTTTACCTGCATATCTAAAGGCATTTCGCCTATTTCATCTAGGAAAAGCGTACCCGTGTGAGCGGCTTCAAACAGACCTATTTTTTGCGTGTCCGCGCCGGTGAAGGCACCTTTTTCGTTCCCAAAGAGTTCGCGTTCCAGAATGGATGCCGGCAAGGCCCCGCAACTGACCGAAACAAAAGGCTTGTTTTGCCTTTGACTGCGATCATGAACCAGATGAGCAAACAATTCCTTCCCCGTTCCACTTTCACCGGTTAACAGGACAGAGGCCTTGGAATCGGCCACCTTTTCGGCCATAGCAATGCACTTTTGGATGGCTTTGCTCTCGCCCACTATCGTGTAACGGTGCAAGTATTGTTCTTTAAGCCTGCCAAACTCCTCACCCAGCAACTTTCTACTTTTTGAGACTTGAAAAAATTTTGCCATCAAATTGGCAAAATGTTCCAATACCTCAACATTTTTTTCATCGAAGACAGTTCCATCCACTTTATCCAGAAACTGGACGACACCGATCACTTTTTTATCAATATTTAATGGAAAACTTGCCATAGACTGGACAGGAATCCGCATTTGTTCACTGACTCCGTGGTACCACCGGGGATCTTTGGCCACATCGTTGGAGATAACCGATTCCCCGGTTTTCGCAACATGACCGGAAATTCCCACACCGGGCGGTAAATCAATATCTTTTAATTGGCCCATATTTTTTCCGGAGGCTTGGTAAAACTGTAGTTTATAGGTCTTTTCATCCTGAACCAGCAATAACGAGCCGTTTTTTACCCCCACAATATCTTTAGCCGCGTCCATTACCATGGCCAATAATTCATCCACCTCTAAAGAAGTCGTTTGAAAAAGGTTGGATATTTTACGCAACGTTTGAATATTAGTTTCTTTGCCAATCCGTTTCATGGAAAACCCTGTTATTTATCAATAAGTGATTTAAATAAGTTGCACTTTATTGTTCAGTGATTAGAATTATGTATGATTTTACTTTACACCTTTGAGGGGATTTTGAAAAGTGCTAATATTTAGGGGTTTAGGACAAAATTCCTCTTAATATGGAAGCGAAATCAAACGATAATTAATTAAGGACATATTTAGAGCCTGAATATTTCATCCCATAAGGTGTTCAAGCCACTGTTGTCATTCACCCTGCGATTCATTAATTCTTCAGAGCCCGATGATACTCACCCCGCCAGAAATTAAAAAAATTATAGGATGTGTGCTTCTTTTAATCCTGGCAAATACCGCGGTATATTTTAATTCCCTGAAAGGCGCGTTTCAGTTTGATGATTTGCCACTCATCCAAAGTCATTGGGTGGAAGACCTGGACGCATTCGATCGCCAGGTTCGTTTCTCCTCATTTGAAAACCGTCCCGTTGTTCTCTGGACCTACGCATTAAATAACACGCTTGGAAAAAATCGGGTTTTTGGCTTCCATTTATTTAATCTCACCGTTCATATTGGTGTCACACTATTGATTTTTTTTCTTATCTCGCGGACCCAATACCTGACGGCGAGCCGCCAGAGACAACTTGGTAAAAACTCTAATGCGATCGCCGAAGGCGTGGAGCCTGTTTCCACCGGGCGTGGCCCGGCCGCGGCTAGCGGGTTTCCTTTGGCAACAGCTTTGCTTTTTGCATTGCACCCTTTGAACACCGACTCGGTATCTTACATATCCTCCCGTTCTTCATTACTAGTAACCTTTTTTTACTTACTGGCGCTTTACCTGTTCACCGGCCTGTTTTCGCGTAAAAACAAAATTCCGAAATTTAACCTTAGATGGGTGCTTTTCATAGCAATCCTGATAAGCGCATATATGAGCATTGCCTCAAAACTCATTGGTGCGACCTTGCCTGTTCTGATGGGAATTTGGTATCTGGGCTTTATAGTTTCAACACAGAAACCGCAATTCGCTGAAAAAATTTTCCAGCTCAAATGGGGTCTTTTCCTGGGTGTTTTTTTTGCGGGAGCCTACATCGTTGCCAATTCCTGGCTTTATATTGCCAAGGACCAGGGGCTGGAACTTTATGGACGAATGCCTTACTTTTTAGTGCAGATAAAAGTAATCGTCTTTTATTATCTCAAGCTATTCCTGTTTCCCTTCAACCTGAACGTGGACAGCGGCCTGCCGTTCAGCACCCCTGCATCCGACCCGCTCATATTTTTAGCGGGACTGGTTATTATCGGCATCTTTTTCACCGTGGCACGAGGCAGGAATATTTGGGTTGCCGTTGGCTTCATCTGGTTTTTCATTACGCTCGCCCCCACTTCCAGCATCATTCCTCTTAACGATCTGGCTGTGGAACATCGTACTTACCTTCCCATGACATTAGGACTGTGCATGATTGTGGGATGGGGCGCCCGCACTTGGCGCTGTTTAATGTTGCTTGTGCTTTTACCCATGTTTGCACTGGGAACAGCAACCCGGAATAATGACTGGATCAGCGAAATTAGTTTGTGGAAAGACTCCGTCCAGAAGAATCCCAAGTCAACAAGATCCCATAACAATCTTGGCAAAGCCTATTTTGAAAAGGGTGATCTTGCCCTCGCGACTCATCACCTGGAAAAAAGCGTTGCCAATATTTCCCATTTTATTGACACCCAGTACAATATAAAAAGTGCTGAAGAATTTTTGAAGCGACGCGAAAAAATAACTGGCCAGAAATCCGTCAATAAATTTTCCCCCTCAGAATCTATCGGACTTCTGGCCGAGCTGGTGGAACCTCATTATAATCTGGCCAGCGTTTATCTGGATCAAGGGCGACTGGATGACGCGGAAAAAGAATACTTGAAAACTCTGGCATTGAGGCCGGGTCATTTTTCATCCAGAATAGGATTGAGTTCGGTTTATAACCGAAAAGGGTTGTACGACCAAGCCATAGCCTCGTTGAAACTGGCAATCAACTTGTCAAATTCCGACCCCGGTTTTGCCTTGGCCCGGTTGAACTTGGGGGAACTTTATGGAAAAACCGGAAAAATTGAAAACGCAGTAACGGAATGGGAAGCAGCCCTCAAAATAGATCCGTCTTTATTGCCCGCTTATTTCAACCTGGGCACTGCTTATATGGTGACTGACAAATTTGAATTGGCAGTAAGTGCCTTCAAACATTGCTTAAAGCTGAACAGCCGGTATGAACCCGCGCTGTTCAACCTTGCTAAGGTTTATCAAAAGCAGGAAAAATGGGACACATCCACACAACAATTTAAAAGCTTCCTTGAAGTTACCGGGCCCAGACCTTCTGCCTACGCTCAGATTGGTTTCAATTTTAACCGGCAAGCAGACTGGGAAAATGCACAGGATTTTCTTGAAAAATCTCTTTCACTCCAACCCAATAATTTTAATGCACAAATCTCTCTGGCAGAAACTCTTGCTAACCTTGGTCAGATGAAAAAAGCCCGGGAACTTTTGCAGACGGCTTTAAAAATGGACCTGAGTCCGGCTCAAAATGAAGCAATAAATAAAATGATGGTAAATTTAACCGGCCCGCAAAACGCGACTCCATGAATTCCAAAACCACAGACATTGGTTCCTTCGGGTATCAACTAAAGTCCGTTACAATTCTCACCTGTATGGGCCTTCTGGCTTTCTGGGCCACTTTTCATTCGCCTTTTCTTTACGATGATGCCCATGCCATTGTTGAGAATCCTTATATTCAACATTTGAATGATTTTCAAAATAACGTTGGCATCGGCAATATTTTTAACCGTTCCGTTCTTTTGCTGACATTTGCAGTGAATCGGGAAATAGGTGGGCTGGATGTATTCGGGTATCACCTTACCAATGTTCTTATCCATATCCTGACCGGAGTGGTCTGGTATTTTCTGGTCAGCGAACTATTACGCTTAGAGCCGGCCGCAAATCAACTCAAGCAGTTGCCCCTAATTTGCGCTTCCATTCATTTACTCAATCCTCTCACGGTGGAAACGGTTACCTATATTTCAAGCCGTTCATCAGGCTTGGCGACATTTTTTTATCTGCTTGCCTTTTATATTTTTTGCAGGCTTGTCCGCCCCCGCAAAGAAAACCTGGCTTGGGCAGGCAAATTGCTTTTCATTGCGGGAATTTCAGGTTTTCTTTTTCTCGCAGCTGGAACCAAGGAAATTGTCGTCACCTTTCCCTTAATGGCAATCATCTATATCTGGCTCATCACTCCACCCGATGAGAGGAAATCTTTGAGGACAAAAATCGGAGCCATTCTCCTGCCCCTTTTGTTTTATCTTTGTTATCGATATATAGAGCAGGGTAATATTTTTTCTTTAAACGCCGATCCGGTCTCCGGGGAGACCAGCCGTTTTTTATATTTTCTCAGTCAAATCAAGGTAGTGGTTCACTATTACCTGCTTAAGCTGTTCCTGCCTTTTAATCTCAACTTTGAGCCAGATATACGCCTGCAATCCGGATTCATCGACGTGCAGTTAATTTGTGCTATTGGAATTTTAGCAGTCGGAGCAATAATAGTTCCCCGGCAAAAATCTCCTATTTTAATATTTGCCGTCCTCTGGTTTTTCATCACATTGTTTCCCTCATCCAGTTTTATTCCGCTCAAACAAATTGCCACGGAGCACCGCACCTATTTGCCCGGGTTGGGATTCAGCCTTGCGCTGGGCTGGATGTTTCTGAGTGCTTGTCGGGCTCAAGCTTTGGTAACTGTCCTTTTGTTGGCATTTTTATCTCTTACTTTTTTGCTCACGGTGAACCGCTCGCTTGATTACCGATCTGAGGTCACGCTGTGGAAAGACACGGCAGAAAAATCGCCGAACAAGTCATTGGTTCATAACAACCTGGCCACCGCATATATGGACACCAAAATGCTCGAAGAAGCAAAAGCAGAACTGGCCATTACCCTGCAGTTAAACCCTACCCAGTCGGATGCCTATGCAAACTTGGGCCATATCCATTTCCGGCAAAAACACTGGGAACAAGCCATTGAAGAATTTGGTCATGCTATTGCCCTGGGTTCTAACAAACCGGACACCTATTATTTTACGGGCCTTGCCCAGAGTAAACAGAAGGCCTATGGAGAAGCCATTCCGTTTTTGCAAAAAGCAGTCAGCATGCGGTCACATAAAGCCGATTATCACTTTGATTTAGGAAACGCGTTTCGACAGGTAGGATCTTTTGATGAAGCACTTCAGGAATATCGCCAGACGCTGGCTATTAAACCTAGGCATCCACAGGCGCAAAATAACATTGGTATCATTTTCTGGAATTTAAAAGCCTATGAAAGAGCTGAAATTGCATTTAAAAAAGCCTTGGACATTCAACAGGATCTTCCGGACATCCACCAAAACCTGGCCGTCCTGCACCTGAAAAACAATCGTTATGCGGACGCCATTCCCTACTTGGAGCAGGTTCTCAAATTGCAACCTGGAAACGCAACCGCCCGAAAATTGCTTGACCATGCCCAGATGCAGAAAGGGCCGTCATGAGAACCGAAAATTCAAAATTCTCCCAGGCTCTACTTAGCCAACTGGGCTACTGCCTGCTCATCTCTTTGCTTGGAGTTTTATTTTTCTCCAATCATCTTAATAATCCCTTTCAATTTGACAGCGTTGCCTACATTGTCAACAACGCTAACTTAAAAAATCCGGAAACCCTGCTGAGCTTTGAATTCTGGAAAAAAGAATTCCTGGCACGCGGCCTGTTAAGAATATCCCTCGCCCTCAATGCTTACCTGGATGACTTTCGGCCCTTCGGGTACCATATTTTCAACCTCGCTTTTCACATTCTCAATGCCTTGCTTCTCTTTTTTGTATTGGAAAAATCCCTTCGCCGTTTTGGCATGGAAGCGGTGGGTTGGGGGAGTAAAAGAATCCGTAGCGTTTCTTTTTTTTCAGCCGTTTTTTTTCTTTGCCACCCGATCCAAACAGAATCCGTAATTTACATCATGAGCCGTTCAGAGGTCATCGCCTCGACCTTTTACCTTGCCGGGTTTTTACTGTTTCAACAATTATTGGAACGATCCTCAACCTCCCACCTGCAATATGGCCTCTATTTTTTGAGCATATTTTTGATCGCCCTGGTAGGTTTCAGCGTAAAACAGATTGTCGCAACCCTGCCCGCTATAATGATCTTATATTACCTTTGCAGTTGCCCCGATCATTCCCCGGCTTTACAGTTTTTAAAAAAATGGCGGTGGGCGATTACTGGCATCATTGCCGGAGTTGCCGGCTTTTTGTTTTATAAACTCCTTACCGATGAGACATTTCTTATAGGCCCATCACGGCCCGAGGAGATGGTCGGCAGGGCCAAGTACATGCTCAGTCAACCGAGTGTGATCGTTTTTTATTATTTAAAAATGCTACTGTTTCCTATGAACCTCAATATCGACCCCGATATAGCGGTTGTCACCAGTTTTCTATCCTGGAACTTTTTGCTGCCAATGTTTTGCATAGCTTTTTTGTTGCTTTGTTCCCTGAAAGTTTTTAAAACCCGTTTTGTTTTCTTTTTTCTGTGCTGGTTTTTCATCATTCTTTCCCCGTCCTCTTCTATTGTTACCCTGCACGATCTTGCTGCGGAACACCGGACCTATCTCGCGTCAGCGGGAATTTTCATCCTATTTGCCTGCGGTGTCGCCGAAGTAACCTGTCGATGGGGAGAAACCCGACCACTAAACATTACTCTTATTTTTTGTGTGTTCGCCTTGGGAATTATGACCATGAAGCGGAATGCGGTGTGGCAATCGGAGCTATCACTCTGGCAGGATACGCATCAGAAATCACCGCATAAACTACGCCCCCTTATTAACCTGGCACGGGCTCACAGCCTGGAGGGAAACAGCGAAAAAGCTATACAATATTATCAGGAATCGCTTGTTAAAGGACCCGGAGTTTTTGCTACCAATTACAATTTGGGCGCTCTTTACCTGGAAAAGGGTTTGGTAACCGATGCACTCCGGCATTTTCAGCTGGCCAGTCGAATCGAGCCTGAAATTCCCGAACCCTTTGCCAAGCTCGGGGAAATTTATTTGTCGCAAAAAAATTTCAAGCTGGCGGACTCTTATTTCAAGCGTGCTGTGGAGCTCAATCCCCGTTCTTCCAAAGTGTTTAAAAATCTGGGCGTTGTTAATTTTTATCACCTCAATAGGCCCAAGCAGGGCCTGGCCTACTTTACCCGCTCCCTGAATCTGGATCCCGGCCAGCCCGAGGCTGATAAAATCCGCGAACTTCTGGCACAATCCAAACCTGGGTAAAATCTGAACTAATGACCCCCAACGCCAATAAATATCCAGTTTCCAAAACTAAATTTTACTTATGAAAAGCCAATGGAGGTACAACAGCAAAAGTATTCAAGTGGAAAAAGACAACGCTTGCGCCACAGGCAACACTTAAGGCAACAC
>DODH01000239.1:7262-8525 GCA_003545625.1 Nitrospina sp. | reverse complement strand
TGACAGGCCGGCGTTCTAACCAACTGAACTACGACCCCGCGGTCGTCTGGTAAATGGTAGGCGGAACAGGGCTCGAACCTGTGACCCCCGGCTTGTAAGGCCGGTGCTCTCCCAGCTGAGCTACCCGCCCTCACTTCATATCAAGAAGGGTTTCTTCTTTCCAATAAGAGGAGGGGAGTATATAAACGGGCACCATCCCTGTCAAGCGATTTTGTTTTCCGGCGATTCGCACGCAAAATATTGAACAGATTGATTTTAAAATGATTGACAGCCATCCCCACCTCACTATAAGATAAATTTTGAGGTCTGAAAACAGGGTTTTCGGCCTCTTCTCAGATGTTTTTGTTTCCTGGATACCCCCCGATTGCTTCACCATGATAGAAAAAATCATGGCTTCTCTCGAGAGCCTACCAACGGAAGACCTTCTTGAAATTCGAAAAAACCTTGATGAGTTGATCAGATCAAAATATGACGACGCTCTCGGAAAAAGGAAAGGCAAAAGAGCCAAGGTCAAAATCGCCGGGAACGTGGAAATTGAACGGGAAAAAGAGTTCTTTTTCACTCTTCACAAAATCATCATTCTGGAAATGTCAGTCAACGGTTTGGTTTTTTCCATAAAGGGAACTGTCATCGATGGGGATATTTTACGTGTCACTTTTAGAGTGCCCACGACCGGAGAGAAAAAAATCATCGACTGCCAGGCTGTGCGCGTCCAGGAAATAAAATCCGGCACAAGCCCTGAATATGAAGTCGTCGCCGTTGCGGTCAGTAAAGAGGCGGTAAAAAATTATAAGGACATGCTGAGAAAAAGAGGCCAATAACCAGAGCCTGTAAAGTAGAGATTATGATTCCAGCCAACTCCATTTTGCAACATCTCATTGAACTGATCGGAAATGTTACCGATGCCCACACCGTAGCCCTATTTACGATGGAGCCCGGAGGGAAAACCCTCGCTATGCGCGAACATTTTTCCCTCAGCAACAATCTGGACCCGGGGGCAAAAATCCCTGTTGGCAAAGGCCCTATAGGTGTAACCGCACAAACCCGCAAATCTCAGTTGATTGAAAATTTTGACCAGAACACGCGTTTTCTCGGCTTCTACAAAAAAAATGAGGAGCTGAAAAATTTTATTTCCCTTCCTGTAATTTATGGAAATCAAGTAGCGGTTCTGGTAGTAGACTCCAAGGAACGATACCAATTCTCCAGCAAACTGCAAAAAATACTGGCTGACTTCACCCAACAGATTGCATGGAACCTGCAACC
>DODH01000239.1:0-7095 GCA_003545625.1 Nitrospina sp. | reverse complement strand
TTCTACAAAAAAAATGAGGAGCTGAAAAATTTTATTTCCCTTCCTGTAATTTATGAAAATCAAGTAGCGGTTCTGGTAGTAGACTCCAAGGAACGATACCAATTCTCCATCAAACTGCAAAAAATACTGGCTGACTTCACCCAACAGATTGCATGGAACCTGCAACCCGAGAACCAAGACAATTCTGAAAAACCATCGCCGTTTTTGCAGGAGATCAGTTCCTACTGCCGGTTTCTCGCCGAATCACCTGACCGGTCATCCGTTGCCGACCGGCTAACACAGATCCCCGCGTCCCTGATTCCCTGCACTGCCATCGCCACAGTCTGGTTCGAGGAAAACCAGCAGGAAGGACGAATCATCGGCCATAGAGGTTTTGCTCACGATCTTTCTGAAATCAGGGTGTTTTTTGGCAAGGGGCTGGTGGGTTCCTGTGCAAAAAACAGGTCGCCCCTTCTTATACAGATTCATGAAGGCCGGAAAACGGTTGTGTTTTCCGAGGACGAAAAATCCGAAGACCTGCAATGCGTTGCTACTCTGCCCATTCAACTCAACGACACCCTTTACGGAGTTCTTATGGTCGGTTCCTCAGAACCCGATGGAGTGACCCACGCCGATCTGGACAAACTGGCACTGGTTGTTTCTGCCGCGGCTTCCGCCCTGTTCTGCACAGATACTAAAGACCGCTGGATCTATGACAAAAACCTGGACCCTGTCACCGGGGTTCCCAATCACCGGTTTTTGACGGAACATAATCTTGCGGTATCGGAAGAAGTGTTTCAGCCCAACCGTACCGTATTTTTTCTTACTTTCCACATCACCAACCTTACGGAACTTTATGAAATCCACGGTGTAGACCGGGGCGACGCCTACCTTAAACAATTGATGGCCCTGTTCTCAAAATTGATTCCATCCCCCAAATTTATTTTCCGCTTGTCGGAAACCTGTTTCCTGATCATGCTTATGGATCGAGGCCAGAAAGAGGTGGAACGCTTGATATCGAAACTGAAACACCTGCTTGAACACAAACCGCTTAATATCAACGGAGCTTCCATGGAGGCCCAAACCCAATGGGGTCTTTCTGTCTATCCCAGGGATGGGAGAGAACTGTTCAGCCTCATTAACCAATCACGTATCCAGCTGACCCAGAAAACGAAAGTGATGGCATGATAAAAAATTTATTTAACAGTGTTTTCAGCAGGTTATCCACCGATCTGGCTATGGATTTGGGAACGGTAAACACCCTGGTTTACATTACCGAAAAGGGAATTGTGCTGAACGAACCCTCCGTGGTCGCAATAAACGTAGATGACAATTCCGTTGAAGCGGTTGGACTGGAAGCCAAAAAAATGTTTGGCCGGACCCATTCCCGGGTCAACACCATCCGTCCTATGAAAGACGGAGTCATCGCCGACTTTGATGTGACCAACCAGATGATTCAGTATTTTATTAAAAAAGTGCTGACCGGATACCGGTTCTTTAAACCCCGCATAGTTGTCGGCGTACCGACCTGCATTACCCAAGTGGAAAAAAAAGCAGTAATTGATGCTTCCCTCGAGGCGGGAATCCGGGAAGTCCATCTGGTGGAAGAGCCTATGGCCGCCGCAATCGGCGTTGGCATACCCGTACACAGACCCGAAGGAAATATGATTATCGATATTGGCGGCGGCACTACCGATGTAGCAGTCATTTCCCTGTCCGCTATCGCTTACGGAGAATCCGTACGCGTTGCGGGAGACGAAATTGATGAATCCATCGTCCGCTATATGCGACTGCAGCACCATCTAAATATCGGCGTATTCGAAGGCGAACGCGCTAAAAAGGAAATCGGCAGTGCCTTTCCGCAAGCGGGGACCCTGACTACTGAAGTCAAAGGATTGAATGTTAAAACCGGCGTCCCCATGTCTATCACCATAAGCGATGAGGAAATCCGTGAAGCACTGAAAGAACCGCTGACTACTATCATCGCTGTCATCATGCGCGCCCTGGAAAAAATCCCGCCGGAACTTTCTTCTGATATTCACTCCAATGGCATATACCTCACCGGAGGTGGTGCCCTCCTCCGCGGACTGGATAAAATGATCGAAGAAAAAACTACCCTGAAAGTCTTTATTCCCGAAGACCCCCTCCTCAGTATTGTCAAAGGTGCCGGAGCGATTCTTGATGACTTCCCCAATATGAAAAAAGTCTGTATCAACTAACCCGGTTGAGGTACAATTTTCCTTCGCTCCCCAAAAATTAACTGGCATTTATGAATCCATCCCCGGTTTGTCAGGAATGTGGAACACGGGTAAATACTGCACCCACGATGATCGAATATCTGGGGGAAGAAATTTATCTGTTCGACCCCGTCGTTTGTGAGCCCTGCCTGCACAAGCTGTGCAAACGCTATTCCACTTATTGTGCCAATTGCGGAGGTTGCATCCCACCCTATTCACAGGTAGGAGTGTTAAAAGGGGATGCCGGACAAAAACAGGTTGTCCACACAACCACCTCCTGCACCACTGCAGGAAGCGCGTTTTACGGGTATTGGGGCAAAGGCCAATTGAGAAATTTCATCCAAATTGAAGCCTGCAACTAGCAAGAGCTTTTCCTGCTTGCAATAAGGTTAGCTCGGCCTGAAGAGCTCTTGTCCAGTCGCCTCCCTCGCTAGAGGGCACCGGGTGGGAGAAAATAATTTTGAATCCGGGTTCGAGTCCGGTATGATTCGGGAAACTTAAGATCATCTCCGAAAACTGCTTTTGGTCAAGAGCGGCCCTTATAAATAAGGGTCTGCGAATTACCTTAGAGAAGATTATCGAATAAATAGAAATCCCGTTAAAATCCCCGGATGTCCACTATGCTAAAAGTTCATTTTGAGAGAGAAAATCGTACCATTCAGGTCGAGCCTGGAGAAAACCTGCGGAAAGCAGCTATCCGCAATAAATTCAGTGTTTACGCCCATATTCATAAAATCCTGAACTGTCGGGGCCGGGCTCTTTGCACCGCCTGCACCGTCCAGATCGTTGCAGGAAACGTGGCTCCCAGGAATGAAGCTGAAACAGAAAAACTAGCCAAAAAGCCGGCAGACTTTCGTCTGGCCTGCCAGATCACTGTCGATAATGACCTGGTAATCAAAACCCACCCTTGAAGCAGTTGCACATAGCCCAAAACTATTTGACAACAAGGCCCTAAAGTCACACTATATATATGTATCCACTCGCAAAAGAACAGTTGGACGAAATTCATTGTCACGCAGTGGAAGAGTATCCTTTTGAATGTTGCGGAGTCGTAGTAGGCAAGCCCGACCATAATAATGAGAATCTTGTCTACCGATGCACGAACATTCAAAACAAGCTTCATGAAAAAGATCCCGAAAATTATGTCCGGGATGCCCGTACTGCGTATAATATAAGTGCGCTAGAGCTTCAGAAGCTTTTGAGTGAGGCTGACTCGAGGGGTTTGATCTTCAAAGTTTTGTATCATTCCCATCCCGAGCATGATGCCTATTTTTCGGAAGAAGATACCAGAATGGCCCTGTTCGATGGCGAAACCCCCATCTATCCGGAGACCAGCTATCTGGTAGTTTCTGTTTATGATAAAAAAGTTCGGGACCAAGCCCTGTTCAGCTGGAATCCGGAAACAAAAACTTTCGAGCGGGCACCGGATTAAATCCGGGGTTCGTTATCGCAACATATTTGGAGATTCCTTTATGGCTCTGCTCATCAACGAAGATTGTGTTAACTGTGGCGTTTGTGAACCCGAATGCCCCAACGAAGCGATATCAGAAGGGGATGACATTTTTGTGATCGAATGGGAGCGCTGCACCGAATGCGTGGGGTGGTATGAAGATCCTCAATGTGTAGAAGTCTGCCCCGTTGACTGCATTCCCAAAGATCCGGAACATGTAGAAACAAATGAACAGCTTCTTGAAAAAAAAGAAATACTGGTAAACGGCGGCTAACCAGCGTGACGCTGGACCCAGTAGCAATAGCGTTAATAGGCTAGCAACAGGTTATCTCGGCTTAATGAATTATTGCTAGTTACCACCGGCGGTTCGCCGGTCATGCAGGACCATAAAACAGGGGATTCCATGGAAGAAGAAGTCGAAGAAATACTGGAGAGTCTTCGACCCATGCTCATTCAGGATGGCGGCAACGTTGAGCTGGTGGAAGTTGAAGACGGAGTTGTGAAAGTCCGACTCGTGGGGGCCTGCGTTTCCTGTTCCAGTTCCCTCATGACCCTGAAGATGGGTATTGAAAAAGCTTTAAAAAAAGCCATCCCCATGGTGCGTTGTGTTGAATCCGTAGAATAATTTCCCTCTTTTCCAATTTAACCTGAATGCCCCGAATATCCATCAAAGGGACCACTAGGCGCCAGCGTAACGCTGGACCCAAAGGGCAATAACTATTTCTAGCTAGCAAAGAGCTGACTCGGCTCAACGAGCTATTGCTAGTCGGGTCCAGCGGCACGCTGGCCTTTATAATCTTCATGAAAAAAATCGCATTATTTTTCTGTTTGGCATGCGCGTTGTTTTTTTCACCCATCGCCCTGGCACAATCCGAGAAAACTGTACCGGCACCGGACTTCACCCTCAAATCCCTTAGTGGAGAGGAAGTCAGCCTTAGCCAGCACAGGGGGAAATATGTTCTGGTAAATTTCTGGGCTACCTGGTGCGGCCCCTGCAAAATGGAAATGCCCTCACTGGAAACTTTATATCAGCGTTTTAAATCCAAAAATTTTTCCCTGCTTGCCATATCCAACGATATGTTCGGGGCAAAGATTGTGGAACCTTTTATCAAAGCCCACGGTCTTTCCTTCCCCATTCTTCTAGACCAGCAATTGCAGGCCAGCAACAAATTCGGGGTAGTCAGCCTCCCCACCACTTTTATGATTGACCCTAAAGGAAATATCATCGGTGAACTGAGAGGGGCAGAAGACTGGGCTAGCCCGGATAACCTGCTGTACTTCGAAAATCTTCTGGGAAACTGAGTTCGTTATCCATGAAAGACTTCTTGTCCCAGCCCGCAAAAAACCCGACTCATTCAATGAACCTGTTTTCCCGTTTAGCAGGAAGCCTTGTCCTGTCACTGTTCGGCCTTCTTTTGTTATGGCCGCATGAAGGATGGTCCCAACAAGAACACGATTATTCCCTTGAAGGGGACATGGTCTATATTCCCCCCGGCCCTTTTGTATTCGGCACCGATAAGAAGGACGAGTCCGCCGAGGCACTTTCAATGGGTATCCCGAAACCCTGGTATGCCGATGAGACTCCGCAGCAGAAAATTTTCCTTAAGGAATTCTATATTGACCGCTATGAGGTTACCTACAAACGCTATAAAAAATATGTCGATGCTCTGGATGCCATAACTCCCCCGAACTGGCAGGGCTCGAGTTTTCCGGAAGGCCAAGGTAACGAGCCGGTCACCCATGTCAGCTGGTATGATGCGGCTAACTTCTGTCAATGGGCGCAAAAGAAATTGCCTACAGAAAAACTGTGGGAGCGTGCCGCAAGAGGCAAAGAGGGCAATGAATATCCTTGGGGAAACGAGTTCCAGTCAGGGTGGGCAAACCTTTCGGACCGGTCCGGCAGTAAAAACCAGCCCGTGGCAGTCGGGTCTTTTCCAAAAAGTGCCAGCACGGAAGGTGTTCATGACCTGATCGGCAATGTGTGGGAGTGGGTGGACAACGATTACCAGCCTTACAAAGGGAGTATGTATCAAAGCGAGTATTACCAGACCGAATTAAAAATTCTGCGCGGCCAGTCCGCCAGTGATATCGGGCATTTTCCCTTGTACAGCCAAGCCATCAAGATGTTTGCCCGTAGCGGTTACCGGCAATACTCCAGCGCCGATGAACCGGCACCAGATGTGGGGTTCCGCTGTGCAAGCGTAACCCAGCCCACCTTCATGAGAACGAAGACTTCTTCTTTCCGAAATGCTCGTTCGGTTTCTTCTCTCACCATCACCAAGCCCCCCCTTTCTTCCGCAGCTACGGAATCTACCGTTTCAAAATCCGCCCCACTGAACCCTTTCCAGCCTAAACCCAACTTGCCGGATTCTGGAATCGTGGCCCTGACCCTGCTGGCATTCATTGCGGGCGTGTTCAGTTTCTTATCCCCCTGCACATTACCCATTCTTCCAGCTTATTTTGCGGTGACCGCACAATCCGACCGGGCACGTATGGGGCGCATGTCCCTGGTTTTCTTTTTTGGGCTGGCAACTGTGTTTGTGGTGATGGGCGCCTCCGCCAGTGCTTTAGGCCAAATCCTTAGAGATTATATATTCCAGATCACCCAAGTCGGGGGTGTCATCGTGGGAATATTCGGTGTCATGACCCTATTCGGCAAAGGTTTTTCAGGTGCAACTTTTAAAGGCAGGCCAGCTTCCACTTATATAGGGTTTTTCCTGTTTGGCGCAACCTTCGCGTTAGGCTGGACACCCTGTGTCGGGCCTATCCTTTCCAGCATTCTTATGCTCGCGGCTTCGGAAAAAACCGTTTTGCAGGGAATGAACCTGCTGTTCTTCTATGCAGTGGGTCTGGGGCTCCCTCTCATCATAGTCGCCACACTGTGCGGTAACCTGCCGAAAGACGGTTTGTTCTGGACCCTGCTTCGGGGAAAAGGGTGGGATGTCACTGTAGGAGGAAAAACCTTTTTTCTGCATACCACCAACCTGTTCAGCGGATTCCTGCTGATCGCGCTGGGCATTGTTCTGGCAACGGGTTATATGACTTATATCAATAGCCTTATCCCCATCGAAGTCCAGATCTGGTTCAGTGACTTCGAAGAAGCCGTTTTGCACTGGTTCATGTAACCGGCGAACCGCCGGAGGCAGATAGCAAGGGCTGGATTGAGCCTAGAACATCGTTGCTAGCCGACAACGATGTTGCAAACTGAGTCCAGCGTCACGCTGGCGCCGAGTGGACAGATAAGCCATTGAATACGGGAAACATTATTTGCTAGAATGCGGGTTGAAATAAGGCTATTTCACTCGGAGCGACCATGAACCTGATATGCAAAATTTTGTTGGTGTTGTTGATAGCCCTCCCGGCCTGTTCGGGAGTGGATTCGGTCACCAAAAAGCGATGGAGCAATTCTGAAAATACCATCTCGATCGT
>DODH01000089.1 GCA_003545625.1 Nitrospina sp. | reverse complement strand
GGAATGTTTGCAGACTTCATGGGGTCCTATCAAAAGATTCTCACATCTTCGGGGGATAAAATCCCGGATAAAAAAACTCTCAATGCTTTCAACGATTTCTTTTGTGTGGCTACCAATGATTACTGGGCAAACCATTACACTCCGGATGGGAAAACCCTTTCGCAATGCCAACAACTTGTCGGCTCGGCGCGGTCCCGGGAAATCATCATCAACATTGGACTGCCCATCGGTCTTATCTTTGCGCGGGCAGGAAAGTTCAAAAACCTGGAAACGGGACTCAACGCCCTCTTTCAAACCGGTAAAAGTGCCAGCGATAACAAACTGCTTCGTTTCATGAAACACTATATTTTTGGCAACCAAGAGGAAATGCTCCAGGTACTGCGCTCCGAAAAACAAATTCAGGGGCTGATGCAGATTTATCAAGATTTTTGCGCCCAGAACCAGAATAATTGCCTGCATTGCCCATTCCCCGATGTGGTAAAATAAGATTTTCTGAAAAAACTGCAAAAAAGCATCAATCTCATTGCGCAATCGTTCAATTTCCCCTAAAATCGACATCCCCCTTGATTGTATTGAACTTTCGGGATACAGTGGTTGTTCCCCCATCCAGTAATAAGGAATTACGGTTTTAATGGATCATTTAGACGAGCTGGAAAATCAAAGCATTTTCATCCTGCGTGAAGCATACAAGAACTTCAAAAACCTGGCGATGTTGTGGTCGATCGGAAAGGATTCCACCATTCTGGTCTGGCTGGCACG
The DNA here is from genome assembly GCA_003545625.1 of Nitrospina sp. The sequence continues at coordinate 1,998 of DODH01000089.1, read as the reverse complement.
CAAGGCATTTTTTGGTCATTGTCCCATTCCCCTGGTTCATATAGACACCACCTACAAGATTCCCGCTATGATTGAATACCGGGACCGGGTCGCCAAAGAATGGGGACTGAACCTGGTGGTCGGCAAGAACCAGAAGGCACTGGATGAGGGAATGAATCATGAAAAGGGGCGACTGGTTTGCTGTGAAGCGCTGAAAACTCAGGGCCTGCAATGCATCATGGAAGAACATGGTTACACCGGACTGATTCTGGGTATCCGAAGGGATGAAGAAGGTACCCGCGCCAAGGAACGCTATTTCTCGCCACGGGATAAAAATTTCGAGTGGAACTTCAAGGACCAGCCTCCTGAATTATGGGACCAGTATAAAACCAGTTTTTCCGAAGACACCCACATCCGCATCCACCCGATCCTGCACTGGACGGAACTGAATGTCTGGGAGTATATACTGAGGGAAAAAATCCCCATCATTGATCTTTATTTCGCTACTCCGGAAGGGACTCGTTACCGATCGCTAGGTTGCGCCCCTTGCACCGGCACCATTCAGTCCACCGCCAAATCGGTGGAAGAGATCGTAGAAGAACTTAAAAACAATACAACCACAGCAGAGCGCTCCGGCCGGGCACAGGATCAGGAAGACACCTATGCCATGCAGAAACTTCGAGCCCGGGGATATATGTAAATGGGCAATAACGGAAGCGCACCAGATCTTTCCAGCCGCCTTTTACGGCTGGTCATCGTCGGACATGTGGATCATGGGAAATCCACCTTGGTCGGACGTCTCCTCTCCGACACCGGAAGCCTGCCTGAGGGCAAGCTCGACTTCGTCCGCGACATCTGCAAACAACAGGGCAAGGATTTCGAGTTCGCTTTTTTACTGGACGCCCTGGAAGAAGAGCAGGAACAGGGAATCACCATAGACACTTCCCAGATTTTCTTTAGCACCGCAAAACGCAAATACGTCATCATCGATGCGCCGGGTCACAAAGAGTTCCTGAAAAATATGGTGACGGGTGCCGCAGATGCCGAGGCCGCCCTCCTGCTGATTGACGCCAATGAAGGAGTTCAGGAACAGTCGCGCCGACACGGCTATATTTTAAAACTGCTGGGGCTCACCCAGGTCGCGGTAGTTATCAACAAGATGGACTTGGTCGGTTATGACGAGAAGGTTTATAACAATATCAAATCAGAATATATCGCCTTCCTGAATTCGTTGGGAGTTGAAGCCCGAGAGTTTATTCCTGTTTCCGCCAAACTCGGTGTAAACATCGCCGCGTTGAAAGATGAAATGCCCTGGTACAAAGGGACCACTGTTTTAAAAATGCTCGACCAGTTCGAGAAAAAACCCCCGCCGGATCACCTGCCCTTTCGGTTTCCGGTTCAAGATGTTTATAAATTTGACGAACGGCGCATTATTGCCGGGCGGGTTGAATCGGGACAGGTTAAAGTCGGGGACCGGGTGATTTTCTCCCCCTCCAACAAACAGGCGGTGGTAAATGCCATTGAGGCCTGGAGCGTGCCAGAACAACCCACTTCAGCTACTTCATCAGAATCCATCGGCTTCACTCTCGATGAGCAGATATTTGTGGAACGTGGGGATGTGTGTACCCTCATGGACCAGTTGCCTATCGTCTCCACCACTTTCGATGCCAATGTTTTCTGGATGGGCAAACGAAACCTGGAAAAAGGTAGAAAGTTTACCCTCAAATTAAACACGCAGGAGGTGGAATGCGAAGTGCTTGAGTTTAAAAAAGCCATCGATGCCTCTACCTTGGAGACCCTGACCGGTCAGAATTATATCGCCAAGAATGACGTTGCCGAATTGACTTTGAAAACCCGGAATCCGGTAGCCTTTGATCTGTTCGGGTCCATCGCCACCACCGGGCGATTCGTGCTGGTTGATGGATACGATGTCTGCGGAGGCGGTATCATCACCACCTACACCCCGACGACCAAGACCGACAAACTCAGAGACGAAGTCCGCACCCGTGATTTCAATTG
>DODH01000105.1 GCA_003545625.1 Nitrospina sp. | reverse complement strand
AAGTACTGTAACCACCAACTTGGCTATTGCCCTGGTGGAAAAAGGTTTTGCTGTAGGGTTGGCGGATGCGGACCTTCATGGGCCTAACATCCCTAAATTATTGCAGGCCGAGAATGTCCGATTGAAATCTACAGATACAGGCATTGATCCTTATGAAACCAAAAATGGCCTGAAGGTGGCTTCGTTAGGGTTTCTCATTGAAGACCCCAATATGCATATTGCCTGGAGGGATGCCGTTAAATATGACTTTATTATTGAACTGCTGGGAAACATAAACTGGGGCCCATTGGATTATCTCCTGTTTGATCTTCCCCCTGGTACGGGCAATGAGCAAATCACGATCATCGATTTTATCGGTGACGTCGATGGGGCCGTGGTGGTTACAACCCCCCAGGATCTGGCGATTCTGGATGCACGGAAAATGATCTCTTTTGCCCGCGACAGCAATGTCCCCATAGTGGGGATAATTGAAAATATGAGTACGATGGCCTGCCCGCATTGTGATGAAAAAATCGATGTGTTCAAGAAGGGCGGGGGAAAAAAATTAGCTGAAGAACTGGTATTGCCCTATCTGGGCAGTATTCCTCTTGATGGGGAGATTGTCGCCAATTCCGATAGTGGGGAGCCTGTTGTCTTGTCTCGTCCAGATTCCGTAGCCGCCAAAGCCTTCATGCAATTGGCTGATAATTGCCATAAATTTCTCAATCCCGAATAGTTCGGTAAAAATTAACCGGCCACCACTAGGCGTGGGGCCAGCACTGCATTGCCCGTCAAGCAGGCCAAGCCGTCAAGCGCAATACATTAATGCTCTTCCTGACAAGGGGTAAAGGGGGTTTGGTTTGTCATGCTGAGCTTGTCGAAGAATCTCGGCTCAAAGAGCCCTTGCCGGTTGCCTCCCTTGCTAGTGAGTGCTTTTTTAATGTATACATTATGGATTGCGTTTCACGGTAGGATTGGGGGATAATACGACTATAATGTCAGTTTTAGATTTATTTATTATTCCCATGACCCTTCTATAAGGGCTCTTCCTTTCTTTTAAAGTTCCAATGTTTTTTCGCTTTTCATACAAATTAATAATTAAGAGAATATTGGCAGTTTCCCTTATGCTGTTTGTCATTGGGACTGCTGAGGGTTTTGCGGATGGAATCAAAAATCCTGTTTTCTCGAATAATCCGATAGCCGCAGAAGTGGATGGGGAACCTATTTATCTGGATGACCTCAAGCATGTCCGCATCCAGGAAGTTCTCATGCAACTGCATGAAATGCAGACCCGCTCCTTGAAGGAAAAAATCCTCGATAAGCTTGCAGAAAAGCACCCAGAATTAAAAGCAGAGCAAGCTCCCAAAGTGACGGAAGCGGAAATCAAAAAGTTTTATGAAGGCAATTCCGGCATTAAAGAGTTGGGGAGCCTGCCCAAGGTAAGTGCTGAAATCCGGGATTACCTGGAAACAAGTTTCCGGCAGATTCATATTGAACGGCAATATCAGCATGCGGTTCGGCAGGGCTGGGTCAAGGTTTACTTAACGCCGCCTAACGATTTCCATTTGGTAGCGGGGGTGGGTACGGCCATGTTGTGGACGGAGGAAAAAGTTCCTTCAACCAGACGGGTTTTTATATTGGAATATTCTGATTTTCAATGCCCATTCTGTAAGCGGGTGCAAAGCACTTTGCAAAAGCTTAGAAAATTATATTCCAACGAAGTTCAGTTTGGCTATCGGCATTTCCCACTCCCCTTTCACAAAGAGGCGAAGGTTCTGGCCCAGGCTGTTGAATGTGCCAGGGATCAAAATAAATTCTGGGAACTCCAGGATCTTTTCTATAAAAATATTTCCAACGCTGCGAACGAAAAAGAAATTATGGAGTTGGTCAAACTTGCGGGAATCGAAAATATCCGGGCTTTCAAAGCCTGCTGGCAAAAAGGAAAATATGCGCAGCGGGTTCAAAATGATATCCGTGAAGGAGTCGAACTGGGAATACAGGGAACCCCGACTTTTATTTTGGGGGCTTACGATCCGGAATCCAGAACCGTTTCCGGGAAAATGTTTTCCGGCGCGGTTTCCGAAGAAAAATTTGTCAAAGTTATAGAACAATTTCTTACCTCTACCCGTAGCGAAGCCAAGTTAAACCGATAGTTTTTTTATCCCACCCTTTGCCATGATCCGGATACTCATTTTTACTCTGGCTGGAATGCTTGTTCACTCATTCGCAGAGTCTGGTCCGTTTTCAACCCCTGGACCCCAATCTGGTCCCAGGATAAAACTTGACACCATGGCAGACAGTGACCCCGTCCATCCGGGAGACCGGTTCAAGCTGTACCTGTCTGTCCAGATTGAAGAAGGCTGGCATATTTATTCTCTGCAACCGTTGGATGGCAATGAATTATTGGCGACTCAAATTATTCTTGAGGATAATGTTTTCGAAAGCGCAGGCGGCTGGCAGGAATCCTCACCCAGCCTGATTCAGGATGATGCACAAGCAAAACTGGTCAAGGCCCATATCCATATCGCAGAGTTTCATAAGAATTTTCACGTCCCTGAAAATTTTGACCCGGGAAGCTATCCCATAAATGGAAAATTGCTATACAGGGCCTGCGACAACAAACTTTGTACCCTCCCCCAGAACCTTCCTTTTGTCAGCCGGATTCATGTCGGTGTGACCAAATAATGCAGTCCATTGCCGGGCTTGTCAAAGATGAGGGTAGTTCCCCTCTCCATTTCTTTTCCAAGCTTGTTGTTTTTAATTTCTCCTCCCAGCCGGACAAAACAAGAATCGTCTTTCCTTATTCAGATACAATAGGATAAACTCGTCTTGGCACGAAATTGAAACCAGATTCTTATTACGGGAATAATGCAAGTCATCACAACACATTTGAATGCAGACTTTGATTGCCTGGCTTCCATGATGGCAGCTAAAAAGCTGTATCCACAGGCTCACTTGGTCCTTCCTGGGTCTACAGAGCGTTTGGTGGATGATTTTCTGAAAGAGGAAAGCCCTCATCTGAAATTCACCCGAATTAAGGACATTCCTTTGGACCAGGTCAGGCTTTTGGTGGTTGTCGATACCCATGCGTCGGAGAGAATCGGAGTTTTTGGTCCCTTGCTGGATAACCCGCAGATGGAAGTTCATATTTATGATCATCACCCGGACCCACAACCTGAACTTAAAGCCGGTCGAAAAATAATAAAAAAAAGAGGCGCCACGACCACCATCCTTCACGAAATTTTGCTCGAAAAAAATATGCCTCTAACATCGGAAGAATGCACCTTGATGGTTCTGGGGATTTACCAGGATACGCACTCACTGGTTTCCGTCTCTACAACTCCAGAGGATCTGACAGCCGCCGGAGACCTGATCAAGAGGGGAGCGGACTTGAGCCGGGTTTCCAGTTATATGCGGCAAAAACTGAATTCGGAACAATTGGATATTTTCAATGGACTGGTCTCCAGCCTGGAAAATCACTTGATTAACGGTGTTGAGGTTTCACTCACTACAGCATCTTCCGATCATTTTGTCAGGGATCTGGCTTATGTGGTCCAAAACGTTATGGATATGGAAAATCTTTCTGCGGTGTTTGCCTTGATTCGGCTGGACAAGAGAATCTATTTAATCGCGCGCAGTAGCATCCCGGAAGTCAATGTCGCGGAGCTGGCCCAGGTTTTCGGGGGAGGCGGTCATGAAAGCGCGGCGTCCGCCACCATCAAGGAACTCACACTTGTACAGGCAAAGGAAAAATTGCTTGGTAATCTGGAAAGCCTTGTTCAACCGTTGAGCCGCATCAGGGATATCATGCATGCTCCCGCCATTGCGGTGGATGTGGACGAATCCATTCAATCGGTTGAAAAAAAACTGACGCTTTATAATTTAAACACGCTTCCGGTTTTGTCAGAAGAGCAACCGGTGGGCCTGATCACTCGTCAGATTGTGGAAAAGGCCATCCATCATGCCATGGGAAAGGATAGTGCGGAGGATTTGATGATAAGCCGCTTTGCGGTTACGACTCCCGATGCCTATTTCAAATCGGTGATTCCTCTGCTAATTGAAGAAAAACAGAAACTCATTCCCGTTGTCGATCCTGAGAACAGGTTGATCGGTGTAGTGAGCCGGGGCGACCTCCTCCGGGTACTGCACAGTGAGATGGCACCCTCCAAAATGCAGTTTCAGGGAAAAGCCAGAACTCAGAAGAACCTGAAGAGCCTGATCAAGGAAAGGCTGGATAAGGACATTTTCAGGCTTCTTGAACGTATTGCCCAAGTTGGAGAACGTTGTGGCGTATCCGTTTATGCGGTTGGAGGTTTCGTGAGGGATCTGCTTTTGAATATTCCTAATCAGGATATTGATATCGTTGTTGAAGGGGAAGGGATTCCCTTTGCCGTCCGTCTTGCTGAAGAATTTGGCGGCAGGGTGAAGTCGCATGAAAAATTCGGAACATCTGTAGTAATTTTCCCTGATGGCTATCGTATAGATGTGGCCACAGCACGTATGGAATATTAC
>DODH01000107.1:2636-9364 GCA_003545625.1 Nitrospina sp. | reverse complement strand
TCATCATCGGCTGTGTCGGCAAAATGGATCCGCCTTTAACCCCGGATCTTAAAGGCAAGGCATCGATGATCGACCATCTCACCGGACGCACTCACGAAATGAAACAGAAGTTCCGTGAAGAACTATTATCCACCCGGATTGAGGATTTAAAGGGCTATGCCCCCCTGTTCGAAAAAATCAGGGATGGAGGCCATATCTGTGCCCTGGGAAACGAAGACAAACTCAAAAAATCCAAGTCTATATTCAGCCAACTGGTCAAAGTGTTTAACTAACCAGCGAGCAAAGAGCTATCTTGGCTCAACAGGCCCTTTCCCAGTTGCCTTTTCTGCCAGGAAACTGGTTTCAAACTGCGCGCAAAGATGTTTGGTTGCTTGACAGGCTATTGCATGCTGGCCCCACGCCTAGTGGCGTTGGCCGGGCTTAAGTTTTCGGTATTTCTTGTCGATGGGAGATAGAGAAGAGTCTCCTTTTGACAGGTGAGAAATGAAGCTCAAGCGCAAAGAAATTTTGGACCTTTTAAGGTCATTTGGAGTGAACCAGATGTCCGAGTTAAAGAACGGTTGCCGCGATTACGAAACTAATTTCAAAAAGCGGCAGAAGCGGGAAGACCAACGGTTCACACGCCATTCAATCCGGTTGTAGAGATCGGGCAAACTCGAAGGCTTTCTCCATTTCAGGCAGTCGGGCCAGTTCTGAAACCACTTCCAGATACCGAATGACCCCTTCACGGTCGAGCACCATAATGGCCCGAGCCAGCAGTCTATTTTCCTCAATCAAAAGCCCGGTCGATTTGCCAAACTCAGCGTCCCGGTAGTCCGAAAGGAACAGGATATTGTGAATGTTCGCTTCTTTCGTGAAACGTTTTTGGGCAAACGGCAGGTCCCGACTGATCGTCACCAGATTGGCGGTTTGGTCCAGCCCTTTGTTCTCTTCGCTAAGGATGTGAGTTTGTTTTTCGCAGGTGGGAGTATCCAGGGAGGGAACGACACTCAGTATTGTCACCTTGCCTTTGAACGATTTTAGATCAATCATGTTCAATCCCAGGTCAGGAAGGCGGACAGTCGGAAGTGTTTGACCCACCTGCGTTATTTCTCCAATCAACGTCAGCGGTTTTCCTCTTAATGTAACTGCCTGCCCCCAACTCGATCCCGCAAAAATCAGGACCAGGATTAAACTCCCATATATTTTATGAAGCATAATGAGCTCTCCTTATCAGCTGGGTTTTTCTGCCCTATCTTAGCATTTTAGATCGACGACTTTAACACCCACATTTTGATTCAGGAAAAAGGTCTGGGTCTGATAAGATCGGACTAATCCACTAATACATGGTTTTATCATGGTCGAACTCAACACTATCTCCGAATTAAAGAGACATGTTAAAGCCTGCACTCTTTGCGAGGCCGATCTTCCCTTCCCACCAAAACCCATTTTTTCCTTTTCCGCAAGATCAAAAATACTCATCGTCGGCCAGGCTCCGGGTATCAAAGTGCATGAATCCGGTATTCCCTGGAACGATGCCAGCGGCGACAGGTTACGTGCATGGATGCAGGTCTCGAAAGAACAATTCTACAACACGAAATACTTTTCAATCGTGCCAATGGGATTCTGCTATCCCGGAAAAGGCAAATCAGGTGATTTGCCTCCCCGTCCCGAATGTGCAGAAAAATGGATGACGCCTATTCTTGATAAACTGCCTCAAAGGCAGATCACACTTTTAATAGGCCAATATGCCCAGGCTTGGTTTTTAAAATTCAGTAAGAAAGCGACGCTGACAGAAACGGTGAAAAACTGGAAGCTATATCTACCCGATTACTTTGTTTTGCCGCACCCTTCACCTCGCAACAATATCTGGCTTAAGAAAAATCCGTGGTTCGAAAAAAATCTGGTGCCGAAATTGAAAAAAAAGATAGGTGAAGTTCTCTCCTGAAAATCAAAATTCAACAACGGTGACGCCATCGCCCCCTTCGTGGCGCGAGCCTGGGTTGAACTGCTTGCATAACCCGGCTTTTTCCAGGTAATTACGCACCATGGTCTTGATCGTTCCCATTCCATGGCCGTGAATGATGAGTACCCTCTGCACTTTTTGCACAATGGCCCGGCTGATGAAAGCCTCCATAACAACTTCTGCCTCTTCGCAGTTCATGCCCCTTAAGTCGCAGGAGGACACCGGGCCGCCCTCTGACTCGGTATGAATACTTATCGAAAATATCTTTTCGGGTATTTTTCCTTTTTGCCGTGGATTACCGCGAAGGGCGCTGGCCTCAACAATCGTGGTGATATTGCCCATTTTGACCCGTAGTTTTTTCTTTCCCTCAGGAGATTCCAGTAGGGTGGCGAGCGTTCCCAGGTTCAAAATCAAAACCGTGTCGCCGGTTTTCAGATTTTCTGCCGGCAGGGTCCATTCGTCGAGGTCTTCCACTTTGGAGGACAAGGGCATTTGGTTCATGGACTGTATTTGTTTTCCCACTTTACGGATTTTAGGAAGGTCTTTCTCGCCTTTGATCTGCTGGATCATTTTTCGAATTACATCTTTACCGGCACGCACTTCCAACTGTAGTTTTTTAGTTTTGTTTTTTTGGAAATCTTTTTCTTCATTTCGTAATCGCTGGGTCAGGATTCTCTGCTCCCTTGCCAAAGCTGCAGTTTCTTCTTTCTGCCGTTTTATTTCTTCCTGATCGCGGTGGAACTCCAGTCTCTGGCGGGTTAAATCTTCCAGTAGATTTTCCGCACGATCCTCCTTGGCCTGATACAAATTTCGTGCCTGGTCGATGATACTTTTTTGCAGGCCCAGCCGCTCGGCGGTATCGAGGGCGGCGCTTTGTCCCGGTGCGCCAAAAATCAAACGGTAGGTGGGGCTCAGCGTATCGAGATTGAACTCGGTACAGGCATTGAGGAAACCTGTATGCGTTTGCGCCAAAATTTTCAAGGTAAAATAGTGGGTAGAGACCAATGTCATCACATTTTTGCTTTTAAGATCAAGAAGAATGGCTTCTGCCAGTGCCGCGCCTTCTTGCGGGTCGGTGGCAATTCCTAATTCGTCCAGAAGTACCAGTGAGCCTGCGTCAACATGATCCAGGATATGAATGATTTTTTTCAAGTGCCCGGAAAAGGTTGACAACTTTAATTGAATATTCTGATCATCACCGATATCGGAATAAACCTTCGGAAAAAATGGAATCCTGGAATCTTCTTTGACCGGAAGATGCAGTCCCGCTCTGGCCATCAGGGCCAGTAAGCCCAAGGTCTTTAACGTCACCGTTTTGCCCCCGGTATTGGGGCCGGAAATGATTACTACCCTGACCGAGGCGTCCCACTCAATGGTATTGGGAACCACCATTTCTCCATCCAGAACCAGTTCCGGGTTTCGGGCTTCTTTAAGTTCCATGATCGAGTCGTGGTTCATGGGGCAATGTACCGCCGCCATGGTTTTGCTCAGACGGGCTTTGGCGAAAATGAGATCCAGAGATATCAGGGTTTCCAGATTCCTTTCCAACTGTTCCTGGAATTGCAGGGTTTGCAGAGCAAGCGATTGCAGGATTTTAATTTTTTCCTGCACAACTTGCAGCCGGGCTATTTTCAATTGATTGTTCAGGGGCACGATGGAAGTGGGCTCTATGAATAGAGTTTGTCCCGTTCCGGAACTGTCATGCACGATGCCGTCAACCCGGGATTTGAACTCTGCCCGCACCGGGATGACCATTCGTTCTTCACGTTCGGTGATGTAGGAGTCCTGCAGGGCCTCGCGGATACTGTCCGTCTTGAAGAGACGTTGCAGACGTTCTTCCAGTTTGCGTTTTGCGGTTTCTGTATTGCGGATGGCTTGGCGCAGTTCCGGTGTGGCGTTTTCCCGGATGTTTCCCTCATCATCCACGCAACGGGCTAGTTCCTCCAGAAACTCCCTGAGGGGGTCGAGTCTTTCCAGCCAGGTATGCAAGTGGGGATAAGCGGATTTTTTATCCCTTTCCCGGCAAAGGTTCCGGCACAGTCGCAAAAGTTTGATGAGAGACAGGCATTGGCCCGGCTCGATCATCTTTTGCTCCTCAGCGTCCCGGAAAATCGGGCTTATATCTTCAAACCGATCCATCGGGAAGGAATGCAAAGAAGCCAGCAAGGCAACCATCTCGGCAGTTTCTTCAAGCAGAACTTTTGCACAATCAAAATCGTCTTCGGGTTTTAACTGCTGGCATTGATCCTGGGTGATGGGAGAACAGGCATGGTTGGCCAACGCCGAGACCACTCTGTCCCAGCCTAGAAGGTTCATGGATTTTTCAATCAGGGATGTGTTGCTCATAATAAAGGCTCATCCAGCCGAGACAACTCTTTGCTGGCAGACACAGCTGTTGCTCGTTGCCCCTCCGGCGAGGAGTGGACCAGAGTGGACTCGAGAAGAATGCTCACTCTGGCATCATAAAGACGGTTGGGATCGCGAAAATTTTTATATCCATACAAGAGCACAGCGAGGTCTTTTTCCACTTTCTTTTTATAGCTGGTCTTTTTTTCTCCGGGAACCAACTTTTTGCTTTGAACCTGGATTTTTTGGGTGGTGATGGTGACCGGTTTATCGAAGTCAACGGTTTCGGTATTGAAATACAAATCATATTCAATGATATGCTGTCCCATCACCTCAAAAATATTGTGGCCTTTACGGGTAGCGAACAGAGTGGCGATTTTACCATCCCGTTTAACTGGATTCGGGCTTTCCGGTCCGGGCAGTTCCAACAAGGCGAGATTCTGTCCTTGAACCAGCCGCGCCCAGTGGATCGCTCCCATATGGTTGCCTTCCCGGGTCATGCGGACGACGTCAGGATTCAGCCGGCGTTTTTGCTTGCGAATCCATTCCACCATGGCGGGCACTTCCGATTCGGGCAGGAAATGGCCTCCGTGAGCCGTTCCTCTTTCCCCATGTTCCCGGTAGGTGACGGGATATTTCATGTCGGAGAGAATTTTATGAATCCGCCGACTGAGTTGGATGGGGAAAATAGGATCGTGCGCGCCTTGGATCATATAAATCGGCGTATTGCGAAGATTTACCAGAAAATGCATGTACCGGGGAGTGATGCTTCCGGCGATGGGGATCAACCCGGCAAACCGGTCCGGATAAAACATGCCGATCATGTAAGCACCGATAGCGCCATTGGACAACCCGGTAAGAAAAATCCGATCCGAATCTATATTGTATTGTTCGCGAACCTGATCAATGAGACCGAGCACCATTTCCTCGGCGGGCCGTGCCCACCAGGCTCCCATCGGATAAGTGGGACACAACACTGCGAACTCTTTTTGCAAACGCTCGACCCAGGCCGGAATGGTGTTGGCCCCGCTACCGCCCAGCCCATGCAGGACAACAACGAGCGGGATCTTTTCATCTTGTTTCAATGACTCAGGAAGAAACAAGGCATAAGGGTAGTCTTTTCCATTGTGCCTGACCTGTAAATTTTTTTGCAATCCGACAGGGCCCGTGCCTTTTTTTGCCTGTGCACGGAGGAGGGATTTGACCATTTCGTTTGAGACTTGAGCCGACTTCAAACGCTCCAGCACCTGGGTTTCCACCTCGGGGTCCTGAGTGGAAAGAAACAAGCCTACTTCAGACTTAACGTCTTCTTGCACTGTGCCAGACTCTTGTAACGTAGAACACGACACGGCAAACAGGAAAACTAAAAAAAATTTCGGGATATTCATGGCTTACACAGTATCGGACTTTAAAATCTTTGTAAAGGTTTTAGGATTGCTCTAAGTGGCTAATTTTATTGGAATTTTCTGTCGCCATGCGGTAAAATTCATTCTTGTTTAGCTGCGTAGTTTTATTCTTTAAGGAGTCCCCCAGAAATTTCCTACGGCCATGAGCGTACCCTTTGGAAAAGGAACGCGAATTGCCAGCCGAAAAAATTGGATAAATAAACACTCTTCTTATGGCCTGCCTGATGAATTCACTCAAAGTACCTGTTCAAACTCTGGTTAAAATTCTCAATCTAGGAATGCTCTCGCTTGGAAAATGCCGAATGGATGTGGGCGAATCTGCCGGGTTGACCCGGATGTTCACGGTAAAGAAAAGTGGAATGGATTTTGTGGGGCAGGTCCGGGTGCGTCCTGGAGACCCCGCCATTCGGATCGAGGTCTTCAATGAAAATTATTTTGAGGAGTTTGAACAACCCGAATCTGCTGTGCTCGACAACTTAGCTCGGAAAGTTCTCGGACGGGTGTCAAAGGATAAGGAATTACCGGAGACGTTGAAAACCTTGATCCACGAACATTTTGCCGAGCAGGACTTGCGGGAGGAAGAAAAGGAAGAAGAGGAAGTTGCGGAAACCGTCAACGAGCGGGACTTGGATAAAATCTTTGCGTGCCTGAACAAGGAGTATTTCAATGACCGGGTTCAGGCGAAGATCATGTGGGGACGCGATGTAAAATCCCATAACAAAAGCGGGTTTCGATATGGCTCCTACGATGAGGGAAAAAAACTCATCCGGGTTCATCCGCGGTTGAAGCAGGACTTTGTACCCCTGTGTGTTCTGGAACTCACTGTTTATCATGAAATGTGCCACCAGTTTGTCCCGTCCTACAAAAGGAACGGAACCTGGCAGAGTCATCACCCTGAATTTAAAAAGAAGGAGCGGGAGTACAAAAACTTCAAGGATGCCAGGAACTGGGAAAAGCATAACTGGCACCGTTTGCTCCTTCCTTCCGTCGAGAATGCCGAATCGGCGATAGCCTGACCCTCTAGCGAGGGA
>DODH01000107.1:0-2290 GCA_003545625.1 Nitrospina sp. | reverse complement strand
CGTTGAGCCGAGAACGCGACTGCTCGCCAAAAAGAGCGGTTGCACGCTGGCTCCACGCCTAGTGGCTTGCAAACGCCGTTGATTTGGCCTAAATTGGTTTCACGCCATGAAAATGATCAAATGTTACATTCAGTATGAAAAGTTGGAAGCGGTCCGGGAAAAGCTTTTTGAATTAGGAGTGCCCGGAATATCAGTGGTTGATGCTAAAGGCATTGGCAAACCGATGAGCCATTTGAAATCCGACCCCGACTTGAAAGTTCCGCAGTTTCATCCCTGTGTGGAAATTTCCGTGGTTCTGGAAGCCGAAGCAGTGGAGGAAGTGCTGGACATGATCGTGGAGACGGTGCAGACCGGCAACTTGAGCGATGGAAAGATTTTTGTCCTGCCGGTTGAAGAAGCCGTCCGGGTCCGTACCGGGGAGCGGGGCAAACAGGCCCTCTATTAATTGGAACCCTTCCGTTGATTGCTGAAAATCTCGCTGAAGTCCGGGAACGGATTTCCCAAGCCACCAAAAAGTCGGGAAGAGATCCAGACAGCGTCCGCTTGGTTGTTGTTTCCAAACAGGTGGACATTGCCCACATTGAAGAAGCCCGGACAGCAGGTGCCGTGATATTCGGGGAGAATAAAATCCAGGATGCGGTTCCCAGAGTAGACCAACTGGGATCGGAAGGAATTTCCTGGCATTTCATCGGTCACTTGCAAAAGAACAAGGTCAAGTTCCTCGATGAACGCTTCGACTTGATTCATTCAGTGGATAGTCTGGAACTGGCGGAGAAAATTGCTAAATTATGCCAGACAGAAAACCGGGTACAGAGGGTTTTGTTACAGGTCAATGTTTCGGGCGAAACTGCAAAATTTGGCATGGAACCGGGCGAACTGGAAAAACAGATGCTGGCTTTTTCCCGTTTGAAAGGAATTCGGGTTGAGGGGCTGATGACCATTCCGCCTTACCATCCCGATTCGGAAAATTCCCGCAGGCATTTTTCACGATTGCGGGAACTTCGCGACCAATGCGAAAAACAGAACCGGATTTCTCTGTACGAACTTTCCATGGGCATGACCAACGATTTTGAGGTTGCGGTAGAAGAGGGCGCTACGCTGGTTCGTGTTGGCACTGCTATTTTTGGCCCCCGCCGGGCCATAGATCGGAAGTAATTTAAGAGGAGATCATCGTTGTGCTGAAAAATAAAAAAATTGGATTCATTGGCGGTGGCAACATGGCCGAAGCCATGATAAAAGGCCTGCTTTCCGCTTCGTTCATTGAAGCGAAAAATGTTTTTGTTTCGGAACCGTCAGAAGCGAAACGGGATACCCTGCATGCAGAGTACAAAATCAAGGTCAGTGCCGACAACCGTGAACTGGTGAAGAAATGCGACATCATCATTCTCGCGGTCAAACCGCAGATTGTGCAAAAGGTTCTGCGTGATATTGCTTCGCTGGTGGGACGTGACAAACTGGTTATATCTATTGCCGCCGGAGTTCCCATTGCCATCATGGATGATGTTCTGCGGGGAGGCAAAAATAAAAAGTTCAGTATTGTGCGCACCATGCCCAATACTCCGGCACTGGTTCAGGAAGGGGTGACAGCCATTGCTTCCGGCGAGCATGTTCGTAAAATCGATGTGAAAATCGCCCACCGTATATTTGAAGCGGTGGGCCGCACCGTCGATGTTGAAGAGGACCAACTCGATGCCGTGACGGGTTTGAGTGGCAGTGGGCCAGCTTATATCTTTATGCTGATCGAAGCACTCTCTGATGCCGGAGTCAAAATGGGTCTTTCACGCGAAGTGGCCAATACCCTGACCATCCAGACGGTGCTGGGTTCCGCCAAACTTGCCAGAGAGAGCGGCAAACATCCCGGCGAACTCAAAGACATGGTCACCTCCCCTGCCGGCACCACCATCTCCGGACTGCATGCCCTGGAAGAGGGGAGTTTTCACACCACCCTGATGAATGCTGTGGAAGATGCCACCCTGCGTTCCCGCGAGTTGGGCCAAATCGCCCTCAACAAAAACACCACTAAGCGTGGGGCCAAATGAGCAACTACTAGCCGTAGGGGCAAATTGAAATGGCCTATTGCCTCGAGAAAACGTATGAGCAAAAATACAACAACTTATTGGAATGTGCTTGAAGCCGGAAACGCCAGCAAATGGGAACCGATTGAAGGCACGGATGGAATGTTGCAGCAATTGACTTTAACTATGGATGATGTGACAGGGGATTACACAAGGTTAACTCGATTTCAAGCTGGAGCTGATACAAAAAAATTTGGTGCGAAGTCGCATGATTA
>DODH01000292.1:4385-4577 GCA_003545625.1 Nitrospina sp. | reverse complement strand
GGGTGGATTTTCTTGGATATTTGGCAGGAAATATTTTAAAATACACCATAAACCTTAATTCGGAGTGGATAGCATGGCTGGATTATACAGAACCGAGACCGAGATGAGTCTGGGCAATAACGTGATCGTAACGCAAATGACCCAGGCAATAAACTGGGCACGAAAATATTCGTTTTTTATCTATCCCTTCAT
>DODH01000292.1:646-3981 GCA_003545625.1 Nitrospina sp. | reverse complement strand
CCGCGGTTTTCACCGCGGCAGGCCGACCTGCTCATGATAGTGGGCACTATCAGTCACAAACAGGCCCCAATACTCGTCAAGGTTTATAACCAGATGACCGAACCCAAATGGGTAGTCGCTTATGGAGTGTGTACGGTTTCAGGCGGATTCTACGACAACTACTCAACCGTGATGGGAATTGACACCCTCATCCCGGTCGATGTCTATATTCCCGGATGTCCGCCAAGACCCGAAATGGTAATCGATGCCCTGATGAAATTGCAGGACAAGGTGCAGGCCGAAACTCTGGAAGACCACGTTAAAGGTCCCGCCCTCGTCACCCCTGCCGGCAAACTCTAGCGGCGAACCGCCGCTGGCAATGTGCCGTCGCTTTATTTGGCGAGCAAAGCAAAGCAATCCAGAAAAACCCTGGATCGTCACGCTACCTGTCAGTCGCGCCTAGTGGCAGGAATACTTTCCAACATTCGCAGAGCCCCCTCTTTTTCTACCGGAGTGAGTTTTGGGGAACCCGCCATTTTCGCAATATCACGGCGTTTCTCCTCAACAAACAACTTAAAATCTTTCTCATCCGGCACCACCAGTTTTACTTCTCCACCTACCCCGATAAATCGTTTTTTTAAAAACCGGAAATAGATTCCCAGCCGGGTTACTGAATCCTTCAATCGCAAATGATAACTCATAGTCATCAAGGCCTCCCGCTTTCGATCTATACGATAACCCAGCCGGGTGTTATCGAGTTTGTTGAACTGCCTCTCCAAAATGGAAAACGCTTCATCCAATGCTGAGGAATCCAGATCCAAAGGCGGAAGGGGCAGGATTTTAACCGCCGCGATATCGAGCAATAGTGAAACGGCACGGGTCTGCTCCCCCAGATAAGCGGACTCCAAAGGATACTCCCGGTTCAGGCGTGACACTTCCTTCAGCACCGGTTCCAGCTTTTCTATTGCTGTGGCCACCCGGTTCAGCGTATCAACTTCAAAAGGCATTAAAAACCACTGCACCTCTCTGGGCACGTTCAGGTCCTCGCCGAGAACGGCCTCTTTAACCTCACGAGCAAAAAACCGGTTGAGGATATCGGGAAAATCCGTAATAAAAAATGCTGTCAGGGTGTCGGCAAAATAAGGGAAATTCAAAAACAGGAACTTAGGATCAGAGCGAATATTCAATCCATACGCTTCCAATTCATTGGCAATGCCCAAAAACGGCTGGGTCAAATGCAGGGACTCATGCAGGTGGGTGGCATTTCCATACACCTGGCTGTCTACCAGAATCGCGGCAGGGAAAATACGGATCGTGTCAAAAGTGGTGTGCGCAAACTGGCCGGGCCGCAACCATTCATCCGCCCAGGACTGGATGATGAATTGTTTTAACGGCGGCGGGGGAAGATCGGGAAAAATGGAGGCTAAGAGACCCAGCGATTTTCGCATCCGGTCAATAGATCGGTCCAGCAGTTGTTCGGCCTGGTGGCACTCCCCGCAACCATAAGTTTCGAACCCAGGAATCGTAAAAACGGTTTCTTCACTTTCCGGTAGGAGTTTTATTTTTTTGGACGGACCAACGCCCTCTTGAAACTTTTTCGGTAGATGAAGCTGAATCAGTCGGTTTAACTCACCTAAGCCTACCGGTTCTTTTGCCTGTAACGGGGCAATTATAAAAGTGAGAGAAGTGAGGAAAACAAAAAAAACCAGGACGGCGTTGCAGACCTCTTTTCTCAAGGCGTTGGTTTCTTAACAGTAAAGCGTTGCCAGACGCTGATCACCTTGCGTCCGTTCCTGTCTTCCTTAACTCCATCCCAAACGGCAAATGCCATCAGTGCCGGGTCGATACGCTGGGCAAAGTCTACGTCCCATTTACCGGTTTTTATCATATCGCGTAGAAAGACCACCGTCCAGACTCCGTCTTTCCATTCACCTTTGCCCTCCACATTCTGATTTTCAGGCGGCTGCGGCGTGACGGTGCCGAACCCTTCAGCATTCAGTTCCTCAACGGGGTTCTCGCCGGTAGTATTAACACGAGAGAAAGCTTCAGCAATAATATCGCCATAAATCAGCGCATCCATATCCACGCCACCGCCGGCATATTCCAGATCGTCCTCAGCTTCTAGTGCTTCTTCCAAACCAGCTTTCCAATGCCAGATATTAACCGGTTTGTTGCGGTTACCCATGCCGAAAAACGGTTCATTATGACCATGGGTATGAAGCGTTACCGCCCCCAAGGCAAATTGCACTGCCACCCCATCACGAAATGTATCCGAATGCAGTTCCGAAAAAGCATCATGAGTCGGGTCCTCCCACTGAATGCGTATTGCCAGTTGTTCGCCATTATTCACCGATGCCACATTGACGAATTCCACCGCATCCCGCCTCGCGGATAACGGGCGCAATACCAGGCTTGTGCTGGCCACCCCTTCCCATATCGGACTAAAAGGGTCGGTATCCAGTTCAAACCCAACGGGAAATGAATAAATATCCGTTTCAAATTCCCCTTGTTTAAATTCCTTCACAGACTTTGAACGAATATAATGCACCAGCGCCCAACGGTCTTCTTCCGGGATATGAAGGTAGGAGCCCATAGGCGTCCCATCCAGTCCAGCGGAGATGGTTCTGAAAAGATCTGCCGGTTTGTGCCCACTCTTGAAAAACTGCGGATTGGTGATGTCATGCACAAACACGGCGTGTTTCCAGGCATCCATGAGCGATTCAGCCAGTTCGCCATCTCCCTTTAAAGACTCTCCGTGGCACCGAATACATTTCAATTCGTTAAAAAGTTCCTTGCCCCGGGCTACCAATGCCGGAGTAGAAGCAAGGGGATCACCAACCTCTATTTTTTCACCCTGAGGTTCGCTTTTGAATCGTGGAGAAAAGTTTTTGATATGGTGGATCAAAGCCCAGGTGTCTTGGGGACTCAACGCGTCTTTCCAGGCTGGCATGGAGGTACCGGGAATACCGTTTATGATGGTCCGGTATAAATCCTCATCGCGGGGAAGCGTACCGGTAGGGGTGGTGCGGAATTTAAAAATTCCCTCCCTGAAATCTCTCGGCCAGGGATATAAATATTCAACCGCCAGGCCGCCCCCATTGCCGTCTACCCCATGGCAGAATACGCACATGTGCATATAAATGTTACGACCACGGGCCAGAAGACTTTTAGAGTCCACATCTTCTGGCTTGTATTGGTCAGCCTGATCATGGGATCCCCGGCTGCGGAATAAACTACCATCTCCTTCGTGTTGCATCGCGCCGTGATCGCCATGGTCCATGGGCTCATCAACCCGGTATTCCTGCCCGGGTGCCGGTCCAGAATGATCCATCGCTCCGTGGTCCATTTTATCCTCT
>DODH01000292.1:0-293 GCA_003545625.1 Nitrospina sp. | reverse complement strand
ATTTTATCCTCTTGCGCCATCACGGATGAAGGGGCGTAGCACAAACCCGCCAACACCAGCAAAACAAATCCTGATCGAAAAAACTTTGGTTTCATATCACTTATCTCCCAACCCACTGCTAGACGCAGGGGCACTGGTCAAGAGTTCTTTTCAGCCGAGAAAGCTTCCTGCTAGCTAGGTAGAGTTATTACCCCCCCCTGGGGCACGAAAACTTAGGAAGAATATCACGTGCTCATTAAGGCCAGCGTCACCCTGGCCACGCCTAGTGAACCATTTTGACACCTTGTTCCAGG
>DODH01000288.1 GCA_003545625.1 Nitrospina sp. | reverse complement strand
CCGGAGGTGTCATAGACGAGGATGGAACTTTCATCATTTTCTGCGTGCGTGCCGTTTCCATTGCCATTCCCGTTACCACCAACTGTGGAGGAAAGAGTAATTTCCCGGAAAGGGACCTGGATTTCCGGATGCAAGGTTCCGGCGACATAGGTTTTTTTAGAGTTCGGGGAAATTGGGTCGGTAGAGATCACGACCTTTTCATCGGTGGCTCCATGACGGTTGCCATTGCTGTTCCCATTCCCACTAGAGTTTGATTGCGTCATAACGAGTTTCCTCCAAAATTCTGCGTATATTCAGATGATTGTTGCTTTATATGAGTCGAGTCCCAAATTCCGGAAATCACGGCGACCCCGAAGGCCCCCTGTTCCAGACATTCGGGAACGCGGTGTGGTGTAATTCCTCCTAATGCGAGAACCGGCAGGTGAACTGCCTGGGTGACTTGCCGGAGCAGGTCCAGTCCTTGCGGCGGACCGTAATTCGCTTTGGAGGGTGTTGCATAAATCGGACTGAAGGTGATGAAATCCGCGCCTTGTGTTTCGGCAAGACGCGCTCCTTCTATTGAATGCGTAGAGACCCCAACGATTAAACCAGGAAAATTATTTTTGACCTCGCCTGTTTGAACGCTGGTTTCTGTCAGGTGCACGCCATCGGCTCCTGCCATAACGGCAATATCGGCGCGGTCATTGATAAACAGTTTGGCGTGGTAGCGCCCTGTTATGGATTTGACTTCAAGGGCCAGTGCCAGCAGGTCGTTCGGGTTCAGGTCTTTTTCGCGGATTTGCAGGGCGCGCACACCGCCTTCGAGCGCTCCTTCCACCGCGTTCAGGAACCGGTCTTTACCGATCCGCTTGCGGTCGGTGATGAGGTAAACGCGTAGGAAATCCAATTCCTGTTTTTCCACTTTTTCCACTGGCTTGAAAGGGACTGAAGTCATCATGATGGTTATAGCTCGATCAAACCGTCCAGCGGACTGCTGGCGGAGGCATAAAGTTTTTTCGGGATGCGTCCGGCTTCATAAGCTATCCTGCCGGACTCAACCGCCATCTTCATGGCCTGAGCCATTTTTAACGGGTCTTTGGCCCCGGCGATGGCGGTGTTCATCAAAATTCCCGCAACTCCCAGTTCCATAGCGCGGCTGGCATCAGAGGCTGTGCCCACCCCGGCGTCGATGATGACCGGAATTTTAACTGCCTGGAGAATCAGTTTAATGTTGTAAGGATTACGAATGCCAAGACCGGAGCCGATCGGGGCCGCCAGCGGCATAACGGCGGTGCAACCGATGTCCTCAAGCTTTTTGCACAGGACGACATCATCCGTGCAATAGGGCAGAACGTGAAAACCGTCCTTGACCAGCAGTTTGGAGGCTTCCAGCGTGGCTTCGTTATCGGGGAACAGGGTTTTCTCGTCTCCGATGACCTCCACCTTGACGATGTTTCCAAGGCCCGCTTCCCGTGCCAGTTCGCAGGTCATCACTGCATCTTTTACCGAATAACATCCTGCTGTGTTTGGTAAGAATGTATAGCGTTTGGGGTCGAGGTGATTGAGTATGGAATCTTTATTTTTGTCTAACTCAATCCGGCGCACGGCGACTGTCACAATTTCCGCACCGGAAATTTCGATGGCCAGCCGGGTTTCATCGAAGGATTTATATTTCCCGGTTCCCACAATCAGTCTGGACTTGAAGATCTTGTCGCCGATTTTCATAAATTCGTTTTTTGTGTCCATTTTGTTGTCCTGAAAAAATAAAAA
The DNA here is from genome assembly GCA_003545625.1 of Nitrospina sp. Next base: position 4,561 of record DODH01000288.1, on the reverse strand, counting down.
AATTGGGCCGAGATTAATTTTTGAATGTAGTTATAAGTTATTGCTAGTTGCCACCGGCCGCTGGCCGGCGCTAAATTCCGCCGCCTACGGCATGCACTATTTCAACCTGGTCGTTTTCCTGGATTTGGGTTGTGGCATATTTGGACCTGGGAACGACCTGTTTGTTCAGGGCCATGGCGAAATTCGGTGCTTGAATCTCCAGTTCCTGAACCAGATCCTCAAGGTTTTGGCTTTTCAGGATTTCCCGGTTTTCGCCATTAATGGTTAGTTTCATATTTTGGGCTCTATTTATTTGGGCATTTTCTCTAAGGCGACCAATGCCCCGGCGGCTAAAAGCAATTTTTGCAATGTCCACATGAAAAGCTCTAAAAAAAGGACAAGGTTTGCTCCGCAATAGCCGTTAAATCAATCAGACAAAACAAAAATCGTGGATCGAACCTGGATGGGATTCCAGAATGGGGGGCATAAAAAAAGCCGCAACCCAACTTTCAGGAAATGCAGCGAATCTTTTTCAGATGGCCTCACTTCCCTTCGCTGGTATGATCCAGATCAGGTTCAAAGGGTCGTCCCTATCAGGACTCTCAGTTCAAAAACGCCCCCAGTGATCGTGCTAGGTTATTTCATATTTTCCACAAGTCAAGAATTATTGACCTGAAAAGAAAAAAGAGTACTATTCACATTATGCATTCTACCCCCCTGTTGCGCGTTATTCTAATGATTTCCCTGATCGGGCTTGGCGGTTGCGCCACGGGCTCTGCATCTGTAGCCCCCTATTTTGAAAGGCCGCCCGAACGCCTGATAAAAGCGGAGCAGGAACTTTATAATCGCGCCCTGGACAAACTTAAAAACAATCACCCCGATGATTCGATCGATCTCTGGAAACGGTTTCTGGAACGCAACCCGAGGTCGTTCAGGGGATACAACAATCTTGGCATGGCTTATTATTCCAGCGATCAGTTAGAAAAGTCCATCACCGCTTTTGAAACCGCCCTGGCCCTGGAACCGTTTGACCTCAAAATCAAGGACAATCTGAAAAGATCCTTAAGGTTCCAGGTCACCATCCAGAGGGAGAACAAGGATTATGAAAAAGCCATCCTGCATCTCGAAAGGGTGAAAAAACTCACCGATCTTTCAGGAAAAGAGAAAGTGGAGTTGGACATTGAAACTCTTCAGGACCTGATTTTCGAGCAGGTCAAGCGGGCCAACACGCTGGAAAGTTATGAAACATTTTTGGCGAAATATCCTGACAATCCGAAAAACTCCGATGAAGCCCGGCGTCAGATCGCCAAAATGAGGCCGCAAGAAGCCCCATTGGGAGAATTCCCGGAAATGCAGGACGAAATATTGCCCATTCCCGGGCAAAGGCCCACCCGGTCCATGGAGGAGGCTTTTGTTCCCGAAGTTTTTGTCCCCGAGCCGATGGAAACAGTCCCCGCTTCCCCGCCTGTCCGTAAAGAAACGATAGAGATTGTGGCGGAGACGGAGAAACCTGACGAGGAAACACAGGATGAAATGATGGATCCTGTGATGGAAGAAGAAACACCAAAACCGTCAGCGATGAAACGGCCTGAACCCATGGAACCGATTGCCAGGCCGGCTCCCGATCCGGACATGGAAATGAAACGGGAAAAACCCGCCATGGCACCTCCGGCCCCGGAACCTAAGTCGACAAAACGGGTGCAGATTATGACCCGGAAGACCCCACTTAGGGTGCGGGAGAAACCTGATGCTCAGTCCAAAGTGGTGGCACAAATTCCCAGAAATACAGTGGTGCCGGTTTTTCAGGAGTCCAAAGACTGGTTCCAGATCGAGTACCAAAAGGGCAAAAAAGGCTGGATCTCTAAAAAGTATTCCAAACTAGCCCCCTGATCCGAGAGCTTTGCATAACCCCAGATTCTTCGTCACTTTGTTCCTCAGAATGAAAAAAAAGTCATGTATCGTCATGCTGAGCTAGTTATATTTGACCGCTGTCTTCATGCCCCGAATGGGGTATGTCGAAGCATCTCGGCTTAAAAAAGCCATTGCCATTTGCCTCCCGCGCTAACGGGTGATATCATTGAATAATGGCGGATTCTGGAATCTGCACGCCGCTTTTTAACTTATTAAAACCAACGCGTTGGCGCCATGACCCAACCCATTAAATTATCCGTTCCGAGCGATCCCAAATATCTGGGGTTGATCCGTAAAGTTTTGCAGGAACTTTTGGATAGCCATGATGTTCCCGCTGATACGGCCCGCCGCCTGATCCTTTGTGTGGATGAGGCTTGCGCGAATGTTATCAAGCACAGTTACAACGGTCCCTGTGATGAACCCATCGAGGCCACCTTTACCATCGAGGGGGAAGACTTCAAGGTTCAGATTCGCGACTACGGCAAACAATGCAACACCAGCCAGATAAAACCGCGTTGCCTGGATGATGTAAAACCGGGTGGACTGGGCACGCATTTTATGAATGAAATTATGGACGAGGTCAGCTATTGCACCGATCGGGCGAAGGGGACTTTGCTGACCATGATAAAAAAATTAAAAACCGAACTGACGTCAGCGCAAGATAAGGACAAGGGGTAAACCATGGGCATAGATTTAAAACTGGATAAGGCCGAGGGTTCGGTGACGGTAACCGTCAGCGGCGATATTGACATGAGCTCTTCAACGAAGATGCGAGATGCGTTGACTCCCCTCTTTCAAAACAACGATAAGATTATCGTTGTGGATTTATCGGGGGTTTCCTACATCGACAGTTCTGGCATAGCCACTCTCGTGGAGGGGTTGCAGTGGAGTCACAACAGCAACAACAAATTCCGTCTTGCGGCTTTAGCCCCCGGCGTCAAGGACGTGTTTGAGATCGCGCGCCTGCTAACAGTATTTGAAGTTTTCGACACAAAAGAACAAGCCCTCGTCGGGTAGCCCCGACAGGCGATAGGTCAGAACTTTTTAGAGCGGACAATAACCGTTAGGCTTCTAGATATGAGGCTTGCCAGACCACGCCGGAAAAGTAAATGGCAAGGGCTCCATTAAGCCGAGACCTCTCTTTGCTTGCCAGGGGAAGCGATTGCAAGCTGCCTGCGGCGGCTCACCGCTAGGGGAGAAATTCATGGTCAGAGCATTTTTCGGATTTATCGGGAGGAGGGGGTTCGAATTTGTCGATGTCTTGAAAATTGTCGAAGACTCTTTCAGTCGCATTAACCTGGCGGGGATTTTTTACAACAAGGGAAACCATGACGAGGCTTTCCGGCAACTTGAAACTGCGGCAGATAAAAACCCGGATTCGGCCCATCCTCTGAGTGTATTGGGCGAGTTTAAGGAGCGCGAGGGAAAGCTTGCCGAGGCGGAGCAAAATTATCTTAAAGCATTGAGTATTGATAACCAGCATGCACCTACCCACTACCGGCTAGGGCGGTTGCACCTGAAGCGTGAAAAATTTGCTAAAGGTATTGAGCACCTGAAACAGGCCAGTGATTTGGAAGCGGAGAATCCCGCTTATCTGGAAACTCTGGGTGCAGAATATGAGCGCTCAGGGGATTATCTTGAGGCGGTGAACTTTTATGAAAGGGTTTCAGTTCTGGAGCCGGACCGGCTGGATATTTATGTCAAGCTGGGGGATTTGTATAAGAAAAAAACTATGTTCAGGGAAGCCCTTTCACGTTACTGGTCAGCACTGGCTCTGAAAAATGACGATCCCTATATTCACCGGAGCGTTCTGGAGATTTATAAAATTCTTTCAGAACACGAAAAAGAGCAGTTAAAAACGCTGGAGGGGCAGAATTCTTTTGCCCGCAATCCCTAGCCTGGAATGCGTTCCCGCCTCCCGATCCTGCTGACGGGGATAGCGAGCCTTCTGCTTTATAGTTTCCTGGCCCAGCTTTCCCAGCAATTCAACTGGGGAGAAGGGTATTCAGAAAGACCCCTCCTCACATATCTCGCTGTTTATTTTTCCCTGTGTACGCTTTATGGCCTCACCTGGTTTTTTGTGCAAAAACGTCCCGGAGACCGGGGCATTTTTTGGATGATCATTGTGTTTGGCCTGTTGTTTCGTGCCGCCATCCTTCCCTCTCAGCAGATTCAGGAAGATGACGTATACCGCTATTTGTGGGATGGAAAAGTGTTCGCACATGGAATTAATCCCTTTGAATATGCTCCCGCCGAAGTGCACAACTTCAAGGAGCTAAGAATCCAGAATCCGGAAAACTATTATGAGATTTATGTTGAGCGCAACGAGCGCGAACTGGAACAACTGGATGTGTTGAAATGGGAGTCGCCCCAATCCCTTGAAATTTTGGAACGGGTGAACCATCCGGATGTGCCAACCATCTACCCACCGATGGCGCAGTTTGTGTTTCGCCTGGTACACCATGTAAAACCCGACAGCATTGTCGCCATGCGGGCAGGATTTTTAATTTTCGATGTTATGGCCTTGGGTTTTATCATCGGCATCCTTTCCAGGCTGGGACTGGATAAAGCCGGTTGCCTGATTTACTTCTGGAGCCCCCTGGTAATCAAGGAAACTTTTAACTCGACTCATTTGGATGTCATCGGGATATCCCTGCTCTGCGGCTCCATT
>DODH01000043.1:1028-13770 GCA_003545625.1 Nitrospina sp. | reverse complement strand
GAAACCGGCATGCCAATCCGCTTTATTTGGAATGGCCCCTCGTGCGCCAGAAAATTAAGGCGAACAAAAGGGAATTATAGAATAAAAGAATTCCTACTATGCTTGAGATTAGCCCTGATTTCAAGCACTTTATGGGGATTTTAGCGTTGGGTGGAACCTAACTTTTTCTGAAACCTCGAGATTTCAGGTTGCCCAGGCGTTTTTTGAATTGGCGGGTGACAAACTCAGAATCTTCAGAGTTAGAGATAACGTGGGGGGTAATAAATATCATCAACTCGGTTTTGTTGAGAGAGGTTGATTCGGAACCAAACAGTTTTCCTATATACGGGAGGTCCTTCAGTATGGGAATCCCTGAGACCGTGTCTGTGGTGGTCGTTTGCATTAATCCACCCATAACCAGAACCTGGTTGTCTTTCAGAACCACTTCGGTATTGACTAGCCGGGTGTTAAAAGAAGGCTGGTTTCCTACATCTGCACCTCGGCTGGAGATTTCCTGGCTGATTTTCAGGGTGATATAGTTGTCTGCATTGATCTTGGGCGTAATATCCAGTTTGATTCCAACACTGCGGAATTCTACCGTACTGGTGACAACCGAGCCGCCTCCTGATGGGACCTGGGCCTCTTGTTCTATGGGAATTTCATCCGTGATCGAAATGGTTGCGGCTTTGTTATCCGAGGTCACGAGAATGGGATTAGACAGAATATTGGTCTTGGAGTCGGAGGCGAAAAGCTGTAACTGGGCAATTAAATTGTCAGGATCACCGATGATAAAACTTCCTCCTGCCAAAAGTGAAGCCGTGCCGGCTCCGAGAGCAGTTCCCAGGGTTCCGGCTTTGGTCGTAGAAGAGCTGAAGCCTCCTTTGACTGTCGTAGAGCCTGCGGAACCTTGAAAGGCTATTTCCAGTCCTGCGGCTGTCGACTCATCAATATCGAGATCGACGATCAATACCTCAATTAAAACCTGTTGTGGAAAGAGGTCCAGTTTATCAATCAGGGCCAGTATGGCCGGATAATTGCGCGGACTGGTGCGAATGATCAGGGAATTGGTATCCGGGTCCGGCAAAATAATGATCTCGCCTTCGAAGTCATTACTGAGGCCGTCCGTTGTCTGGACTACGGGATTCGTGGAAGTGGATGTAGTGGCGGCGCCGGATACATTGGCCTTGATTTTAGTAGTGGCGGTCGATCCTGCTGAAGTATTTGATGTTGTATTTGCGCTTTCTCCCTGGTCCTGAAAGATTCCATTTAAAAGGCCAGCCAAAGCTATGGCATCGCCATTTTGCACGTAATATACAAAGGTACTCACATCTCCTTCCGAGATCGGCTGATCCAGACGGTTGATCCAGAATTCAATAGTCGGCAGAATTTTATCAAAAGCATTGACCACGAGAACCGAGTTTAACCGGGACAGCGAAAGGAATGAAAGCGAGTCGCCCAGGGCTTCTTTATATCCCATGGAACTGAAAACTTCCTCCAGTTCCTGGACCAGCACCTCAGAATCCGCATTTCGCAGTTTATAAAGCTGGATGTCTGAAGAGGCTAGTTTGTCAATGTCCAGGGCCTGTACGACCTTGATGATACGCCTGACGTTGTAGGCCATTTCGATCATCATCAGGTTGTTCGTTTCAGGAATCTCAATGAAGCTGGCGTTGGTTGTGAGAAGCGGACTGATAATTTTTTTCATTGATTCCACAGAGATATGCTGGAGTGGAATAATCTGAATGATCATACGCTCTTTGTCCGGGATGTTCGGATCATCACCGATATGGATGCTCATGGGTTTTTTTGCCGCATCCGGGGCCTGGAGGAAACGATAAAAGTTTCCGCTTCTGACAACTGCGACATTATTCAGTGCAAGAATTTGCTCCAGAACGGAGTACAGGTCTTCAACCGGGATTTTATTGAAAGTTTGTAATGTCACCTTGCCTTCAACATTTCCTTCGATGACATAATCAATTTTCAGTAGCTCACAAAAGGTGGTGATAACATCATAGAGCTCCGTTCCCTCAAAATTGAGAGTTATATGTTTTGCTTCTCTTAATTCAGGGGGGAGATCGGGTTCGACATTCACAATAGTTTGAATCTGGTTGATCGAAGCTTTTTTCCGCTTTTGAAGCTCGACTTTTTCAGGTCTGTCCTGAGAGGCGGCCTCTTGTCGGGTCTCCTGATTGACCAGGGATTCGGGCCATATGGATTCCTGTGCCTGGGTAGTTTCCACAACAGGTTCGGGTTTTTCCCGGAAAATGGTTGATGATTGGCTGGAGATAAAAAACTTGCCTCCGGTAGCATCTTCAGCGAGGTACCAGGTTTGGCCTTTACCATAACCTCTTTCAACACGAATCAGGTCAAACAGATCTCCCTTTGCAGCAGTGCCAATTTTTGAGTATTGGGCTCCCGGTCCCTTATGCAGGGGGGTGTTGTTGCCTGTGATACGAATTTTTTTCAGGCGCGGAGATTCAGGAATATTCTTGATTTTATTGGGATCTATTAATTCTTCAGGTCCAGTCTTTTCGTCACTGCTAGTTAGGTCCGGCAATATCATGGCATCTACCACATCGGTTTTATTCTTGAGCCGATACATGGTGGATTTTTTCGTTGCCCCACACCCGTACCAGGTGGCGGACAGTATAAAAATTATTAAGATGATTGGAATTCGTTTCATATCGGTTTTCTGTCTTGAGGCTCCAGTTCCTGAATGAAGCCCGTTATCATTAATCGGGTTTGCAGGTCTTCCGGGTCCGTTTTATTAATTCTCCGCAATCGAAGCTCTTCTATTATTAGAAATTTTTCGTGATTTTCTATACGCATTAAAAACAGAGACAAGTTTTTAAGGTTGGAACGAACAGAGATTTCAATTGGTACGGCAAGCATGCCTTCTATGTATTTTGGTTTATTCACTTTAGTCCGGTCAATGGCTACGGTTCCACTCGAAAAACTTTCGACAAGTTTTTGCAGGCTGGCCGCGGCGAGGCCGGGTTGCTTTTCCTTGAAAAACTTGCGAGCCAAGCTCACATGGGTGCTCTGGTTAGCCTTTTCTTTTTCCTGATAATAGGATTTCTGATTCAGAACCTCATAGTATTTCTGGATGAATTGGACCTTGATTTTAATTTTATCGTCTGTTTTAGCCTGCTTTTTATAAATCGGCTCTGCGACATAAAAAACCAGCATGTAGCAAACCACAAAAACAATACCGGCTATTAAAATTTTTTTGTCTCTTTGGCTGATATTCATGTTCATGAGGCCATTTCTAAATCAGCGTGAATGGTGAATTTCTCACCTGCGGATTCCTTGATAATGGTGCCTACAAATCCTGTTCCTTTGAAGGCTTTGGATTGCTCCAATAGTGGGATAAGTTTTGAGGCGACCGGGGAAAATCCTTTAATCTCAATTTCTCCCTGTTCAAATTTTAAGTGTGTTAACCATGTATCACGAGGAAGGGAGCGGCTCAATTCTCCCAGCACAGGAAGTTTGTCCGGGTATTGCCTTCTTATGGTATTTAGAATGTCCACATATTGTTTGAGTGAATCATATTCCAGATCAATTTTTTCCAGGCTGGTTGCCTGCTTTTTAATTTCATTCAACTGCCCATCCAAAGTGGCCAGTGTTTTGTTAGTGTAGACTACCCTGTTGGCAAACCAACCTGCTAGAAGAAGGACCACCGTGGCGGCCAGGGCCAAGGTCAGCTTGATATTAACCTTTCTCCTTTTTGGCTGTATGTCTGCAGGTAAAAGATTGGTTTCGACCTTTTGTTTTTTTAATTCTCTCAAGCTAAGACCCAAAGAGGTCAGCATAAACGATGGGGAAAACGATTCGGGCAGGGTGGGGCTTACGGACTCAGGGGCCTGCAAAGCAGTTGTTGATACTTCTGTTTCCTTTTCCAAATGTTGCGTGATGTGAGGAACCAGAACCCCTCCTCCAGTTACAAAAATGTGGCCCACGAGTTCATTTGCCTCGATGCTTCTGCACGATGAAAGGGCTCGTTGCAGTTCATCGACAATGGATTTGGTGATTTCCCTGGATAAATTTTCCAACTGCTCGGAGTCGCCGATTTTTCCTGAATTCGCGTCTTTGATTGCAGGTCTGGCCCAACTCAGGCTCCTTGAAAATTCTATGGCATCATTTTTAATGAGAGCAATATCCAACGTCTCTGGGCTGATGTCTGCCAGTGCCCAGATAGGGGAATCGTTTTCAATATCCTGCGCAAAGGCAAGGTTGACATTTGCGAACGTGGAAACATCTAAAATTGTGGTTTTCAGGTTGAGCTTTTGAATCAGTTCGAGATAATAATTGGCAATTTCCTTTTTAATCGTTGCCGAGGCGACATGAAAAATATTTTCAGCCTTGGGAGTAACCTGAAAGGTGAAATATAAATCTTCCAGTCCGGCAGAAAACTGGCGTTCCAGTTCAAACTCTACCATGGATCGGACCGACTTCAGGTCGGGAGCGGGAAGCTCAAAAGTTTTGAAAGTAATATAACTTCTGGGAAGACTCACCACCACTGATTCCGGCCAGGTGTCATGGTCTATAAGGAAACGGTTGACCTTGGTGAGAAAATGTTTCTCTGCCTTTTCGTCTTTGCCGGTCAATGGCTTCAGCGCAATTGTTTTCCCCGCCAAAACTTCTACTGTGCGTAGCTTTTTCCCGACAAGAGTCAAAGATACCGACCCCTCACGGATATCCACTCCCAGAGATTTTTCTATAAATACGGATTTCATAAGTCCAGTACGTTGTCGTTCCAATAATGAGTGACCATGCTTGTATTGTCCCCCGTGCCGGTTTTCTCGAAAACCGCTTCAAGGGTGTGTTCCGTTCGGCTCCCCTGTATTTTCCCCGTTGCAGTGATCCTGAAGAGGGTGGAGAGACTGTTAGAGTGATAGCCCTTTGAAGTCCGGTTATCTAAAATCAACTTTGTTTGCTCAGGGGAATAGATAATATTTAATACCTCCTCGCTCGCCGTATTCGGGTTGATCGATGGATACTTGTAAACGGTCAAAAACTGGGCAATGCCTTTATACTCCCCATCTTCTTCCGGTGAACCGTAAAGGATTTCTTCTGTGATGCCCCTGATTTTTAATAGTTCGTTCAGGGTCTCGATCTTTCCATTTTTTGCGTAATAAGGCGGACGTTGGGTCCGATAATAATCATCTTCTGCGCCATTGAGGCGATGGTTTTTGTCTGTGTCAATCCAATCCAGAATCGAATCCGAAATGGTGTCCTGATCCAGCTTTTCCTTCACTCCGGAATAAGCCAACAGCTTGTTCAGGGTGGGTTTGCTGGTCGAATTGATGGATATTTTTCCGTTTTCGTCCCGGATGGTGTAGGTGATGGTTCCATGTTCCAGTTCGATATCGGTTCTATTGACAATGTCAAACTCTAAAACTTCCTCGCTTTCGGTCGAATCGCCGGAACTGACGTCTGGAACCGGCACCTTTTTTCCCATGATCCAGCCATATTCTTCATGAATGGAGTGAAAACGGGCATTTTTGAGCAACTCCGCCAATGCCAGGTTGATCCCGGCCTTGGCCAGATAATAGCTCTCTGTGTCTTCCTTATAATTTCGAGTGGTGTTGACCTCCATTTTCATCGAAAAGGCAAATTCTGTCGCTAAAGCTATCAGCAAAACAAGAACCCATAGGACGATCATCAAAGCAATGCCGTTTTGATTTGAATTGAGGGTACCTCTAAAAACTATTTTTGGCCACGAGGGGCCCTTATGAAATAAGGATCTAAGAGTTGCCACAGAGAAAATTACCGAATAAATGGAGATACCCTTAAGCCTTTTCATTGTCATCCTCTTTTTCTATTGGAGGTTTTGCAAATTCCATTCCAGAATTCAGTAAAACAATGATTGGGGGTGAAAAAACAGGTTCTAATTCTTCCTTTTGCTCCTCTTCTCCCGGTTTAGGTCTTGGAATGACCCCTATCGTGATTTCTACAGCCCGTGGAAGCGATATTTTATTGGCTTTTTCAAACGCCAGTACCGGGTTAGTCTCATTAGAACTGTCCAGGTTCAGTTCAAAAGGGTCCATAAAGACTTGGTTGACCCATTTCCCGAAAAATTGTTCGACACTTTTATCCGGGCCTTCTACCTCCTGAGGCGGCAATTTTTTCACTTGGTAGTAGCGGAATTTCATTTGGGATACGTTCTCAGCCAGCACAAAAAATTGAGTGGAGTCAGAGCGCGGGTCGATCCTTGAAAATATATTGCCATCGGAAATATCGCGTTCCATTAAAATGACTCCGGTTTGGCCGGTTTCCGGGTGCTCGCCAATATAAAATTTGACCTCATGGGATAAGGTAGTTGAATCTGATGCGGTCATGGCTGTGGCGAAGGTGACAAAACGTATGGAATCCGAATTTCCTTCAAAAGCCAGCATTCTTTTTGTCGAGGAGAGACTCTGGGCGAGGGCCGTCCCATCTTTTTGACTGATAAATACCGGATAAGTGGATTGAAGTTTTTGCTTGAGTTGCTCAGTGATAATGCGCAACCGTTGATAGGTATCTACCGTTTGTTCTCCCACATCCCGAGCGGAGATTCCAAGGCGGACTCCCCCCAGCCCCAAAGCAACTATCATAGCGACAATGGACATTGAAAGAATCAGCTCCAGCAGGGTGAATCCCGATTGGTTTTTAAACAGTTTTATCATCTAATTTCCCGAAATATTCTGGGCACCTGTACCCGCACCGCTCACAATGGAGGTACCTGCTCCACAGATATTTGCAGTAGACGGGGTGGTTTCGGAAGCTTCTTCTGCACCGGCACTGACGGGGGCCGCTCCTCCCGTAAACAGTTTTTCTAAATAGGTGTCTAAAACCGGGTGGGCCTTGCGCTCAAGATGAAGGGTGGCCAATTCAACATTGCGGACTTGACCCCGATCTTCCCAAAAGACTTTTAATAAAACTTTTTGTAGTTGGATGCCTGAGTCGGAATCATTCAAGGGTGAATCATAGGGGGCGATGTCGACTTCCCAACGATAACTTTCTTCATTTTTAAAACTGCCGGAATATTCATCAGGCTCGAAATTCAGTATTTCCAGTTCATTTATTTTTGAGTTCGCCAAGGTGACCCCCTTCAGATATTGGCCGGAGAAATCCACTGATCGGACGCTTGCCGAAAACAGGTTGAGTACGACTAAAAAGCCGCCGGCCATAATGGCAATGGCAACTACAACCTCCAGAAAGGAGAACCCGTGCTCATTTTTCCAAATGCTCGATTTTTGGCTTGCCGGTAATAGGGTCGATGGTGACCGCATAAATATTTTCCTCATCCTTGTCATCAATGGATTTAAACCGGATAGTTCCTCCGCTGGAGTTGCCCCGAGGATAAAAAAGAATCTTGAATGTTCCCTCGGTCAAGGTCTCATCTGCCCTCTGGTAGTCCATAATCTGGACCGTTTCATCAATCGGTTTTGATTGCGTGACCTCTTCTTGTTTGGGGATCGCCAGCCAATACTGGTTTTTGTCGATATCTACGTTAAAGATGAATAATGTTTTTCTCGATATGGCTTCGCTACGGGTGAACTGGATCGCCGAAGAGATCTGTCGAACCTCGGATTGCAGTTTGATGCGATCCAGTGTGGAAACTACAAAGGGGAGCGTCAACCCCGCGATCAAGCCCATCATCACTAAAACCAGAATCAGCTCCAGAAGTGTGAAGCCATTGGGATCCCTTTTAATATAGCTATTCAAAGTTCTTCCAACTGACGATGTCTAGATCGTTTTCTTCACCTCCTTCAGCTTTATCAGCACCATAAGATATCAGGTCATAGCTACGTCCTTCCTGGCCAGGAGATTGATAGACGTAGCTGTTTCCCCAGGGATCTTTGGGGAGTTCTTTTTTCAAGTAGGAGCTTATGGCCTCCAGGCCCTCATCCGTTGTGGGGTATTTGTGTTTTTCCAGACGGTAAAGATCCAGAGCCTGGCCGAGAAGTTCAATCTGGGCCTGGGCATCCTGTTGCCGCGCTTTATCTACATGGCCGAAGAACTTAGGCACAACGGTTGCCGCCAATAGGCCGATTATAACCATCACCACCATGAGTTCAATAAGGGTGAAGCCTAGAGAGTTAAGTTGGCGGATTTTGATTGAATGAGTTTGGCCCTTCATAGTTTTCCTTATTTGGTTGGGGTGATTAAAAAGCAATGTCGTTGGCACTGAAAATGGCCAGCAACATCGAAACCACGATGAATCCGATGACTATTGCCATAAATAAGATCATCATAGGCTCAATCAGGGAGATAACCTGCTTGATCGCCTGTTCCACTTCCTTGTCGTAAGTCTGGGAAACTTTGGTCAGCATTTCGTCCAGCGCGCCGGAGGTTTCTCCCACGGTAATCATATGAACCGCCATAGGAGGAAAAACTCCTGCCTCCTGAAGCGGACCCGATAAACCTTTGCCTCTCTTCAAGGCCTGTTTAAGATTTCCAACCGCGTCCGAAATAACCCGATTGATCAGAATCGATTGGACAATCCCCATGGCTTGTAAGATAGGCACTCCGCTTTTCAGCAGGGTCGCCATGGTCAGGCTGAAACGCGAAACCTCGATTTTGCGGATCAGCGGGCCGAACAGGGGAAGTTTCAAAAGCAAGGTATCCCATTGAAGCCTTCCTTTGTCGGTTCTTACGTAGAATGTAAAGGCTCCAATGCCCCCTAGTATTGCCAGAACCAAAGCAAGCCAGTAGTTGATGATCAGAGAGCTTAGCCCCAGCATGATCTGGGTCGGAAGCGGCAGAGCCGCGCCCATGTCTTCGAACAGTTTTGAAAACTGGGGAACGACAAAAGTAATAAGAATGATTACTGCGGCTCCCCCCACCAAGCTCAGGATAGCCGGGTAAACCATGGCGGAGCGAATATTGTTTTTGAGTTCCACCGACTTTTCCAGGAACATCGCCAGGCGAGCCAACGCTTCGCCGACCATGCCTCCGGCTTCTCCGGCACGGACCATGTTGACATAAAGTTTTGAAAAAACATCAGGATGTTCTTCCAGGGCATCGGCGAAAGTGCTTCCGGCATGAACCTGTTTGCGAATATCTGTAAGTATGGAACGAATTTGTTCGGTCTCGGCCAGTTTGATAAGAGTGGAGAGACCCTCATCCAGGGTCAGGCCTGCATCCACCAGTGTGGCCAGTTGCAGGGTGATAGTCATCAGGTCCTTGGTGGAAACCTTAGAACCCAACTGGGGCAGGGAAAGTTTTAATCCTGAAGAAATTTTGTTTTTTCCTTCTGCCACTTTGACAGGGAAATAATTGAGCTGGCGGATTTGTTGGACTGCGGCGTGATAATCCGGAGCGTCTATATCGCCTTCAACAAATTTACCGCTCTTGTCCGTGGCTTTGTAGGAATAAACCGTCATGGTTTATATGATGCCTCTTGATTAAAGGAAAGATTAGGGCAAATCTGAAAAATTGTTTTTAGCGCGGCCCTTAAAAATAAGGGTCGCTGCCTTAGAGAACATGATAAATAGAGATTCTCATTAGTTTCTATCACTCAACGTAACACGCAGAATTTCTTCAACAGTGGTGATTCCTTGTACTACTTTGTCCCACCCATCTTCCCGAAGGGTGCGCATCCCCATTTTTCGGGCCTGGTCGCAGATAATCTGTGCGGTGGTTTTTTTCAGGATGAGTTCGCGAATCGAGTCGTCAATGACCAAAAGTTCATAGATGCCGCACCGGCCCTTAAAGCCGGTCTGGCTACAGGCTTTACAACCTTTTCCATGATAAACCTTTATATTTTCTTTATGCAGAAGGCCCATTTCTGTTTTAAGGGTTGGGGTCAAAGGGGCTTCCTCCTTGCAGTTGGGGCAGATCACCCGTACCAGTCTTTGGGCTAATATTCCAATCAGGGCCGAAGAGATGAGAAAGTTTTCGACTCCCATGTCGAGAAGCCGGGTGATGGCACCGGCCGCGTCATTGGTGTGAACGGTACTGAAAACCAGATGCCCTGTCAGCGCCGCCTGGATGGCAATGTCCGCCGTTTCCGGGTCCCGGATCTCACCGATCATGATGACATCGGGATCCTGACGCACGATGGAGCGCAAACCATCCGCAAAATTCAGGCCGATTTGCGCTTTGACATGGATTTGATTGATGCCGCGCATCTGATATTCCACCGGGTCCTCAATGGTGATGATTTTTTTGTCAGGCGTATTGATCTTGCTCAAGGCGGCGTAGAGTGTGGTGGTTTTACCACTACCAGTGGGACCTGTAACCAAAAGCTTTCCATAAGGCTTTTGGATCAACTCTTCCATTTGCCGGAGTTCCTTTTCGGGAAACCCCATCTGGCTCAGGTCAAGAACCAGACTTTCCCGGTCCAGGATTCTCATGACCACGCTTTCCCCATACAAAGTAGGAAGCGTGGAAACACGCATGTCGATATCCTTGCCGAGAATTTTAAGTTTGATGCGTCCATCCTGCGGTAACCTTCGTTCCGAGATATCGAGCTTGGCCATGATCTTGATGCGGGTGGTGATCGCGGCGCTCAAACGTTTGGGCGGTGGTTCCATCGCGTGCAGGATGCCATCAATACGATAGCGAAGAGACAGGTCTTCCTCGAAGGGTTCCAGGTGAATATCACTGGCGCGGGCTTCAATGGCCTGGCTGATGATATGGTTCACCAGTTTGATGACCGGGGCCTCGGAAGCCATATCCCGAATATGCTCGGTGCTGTCATCCAGCGAGTCCAGTCCATGCAGGTCATCATCCTGGATGTCGCCGACCATGCGGTTCATGGCGGAACCGCCTTCGTTTCCGTAATAGGTTTCAATGGACTCGAGAATGTCCTGTTCACTGCTTAAAACGACACGAATATTTTTCCCCAGAGAAACTTTTAAATCTTCAATCGTGTAAAGGTCAAACGGATCATAAACCGCTACAACCAAGGTATCGTCTTTAAGTTGAAGCGGAAAAATGATTTTTTCCCGTAAAAAAGTTTCTGTAATGGTCAGACCCTCAACAGGCAAACCGGATTTTGGGTATTGCCCCTTTTTGATATAAGGCAGGCGCAGTTCGGCGCTCAGGGTTTCCAACAGGATTTGCGCGTGGATATAACCGTGGTCGGCCAGGGTTTTGCCCAGATAATTACCCGTATGCAGGTTGTTGGTCTTAACTTCTTCCAATGCCTTTTCGGTGATCTTTTTATGCCTAAGAAGAATGCGTTCTACAGGATCGGTTTTTTTCAACATGGCAGTTTATCTTCCTGAAATATGAGCTCTTACTGGCGGTGTGGGTGCGCCAGAGATTCTGAATCTGGGAGTCGGTGCGGGTACTTGCCCACTTGAAGGTTTTGTTTTGGGTTGCGTCACCTTGGGCCTGACAGGTTTATTTTTGACTGGAGTCGCTTTGAATTTCCTGGGATCATATTTCTTGTTTTTATGGAAAAATAAAGTTCCTTCCCGGTGAATCACTTTGTTCGGCGGGCGGGCGGCCAACCGCAGGCGAATTTTTCGCCCTTTTTTATCATCCAGAGTGACCGAGCTTTTTTCAATTTCTATCAATTCAAAATCACCCACAATTTGTCCCAGAGAATAGCCTTTTTTCTTCACTTTTTTTTGTATTACCTTCCCCCCTTCTCGGGTGGAATATTTTCCCTGTAAGATAGCAATTTTTGTACCACCCAGCATTAAAACCCCCTTCAAAACCAGATTTGGGGGAGGCAGGGCCGGTTTAGGTGGTGCAGCCGGGGCTGTAGAGGGCGGCGGCGGTGGCGGTGGAATATATTGCTTCCGCTCTTTGCGAAATACATTACTTTGCACCACCTGGGATACCGTTCCCGCACTATACCCCGGCTTGTTAACTGCTAATTTCTGCAGGTTTTTCGGCGATCCTACCAGTGAGGAACCATCCACCCTGGATGGGTAGGGAGGGTGAGTCCAGGTTCTGACCGACAGGGTAATAAGGAGAGCTATGGTGAGGACAAAAACCAGGTTGATCGCCGGGAAAAATTTATTCAAAGGCACAAGTTTCCCTCATGATTTCTCTCCCTAACTTAATGAATTTATTAGTCTTTGTCAAGATAATACAAAATTTTGACGCGTGGAGACTTTCCCCATGGCTATTGCAATAAATTATGCCCCAATAAGGCAGGAATCAACAAGAGTTGGCAAGTATTTCCTTATCGCATCTCTATTATATGTTTTCGGAAAATTTGAGATAGAGCTTTAAACATTTATATTTGGACAAAATAAATGCCGGGATCCCAAAGGATTTTGGGCACGTTGCCCAGGGCTTTGAGTTATTTTCGTATATAATGGCGAAACTCAGAAAATAGTCAGTTTAGAGAAAGGAATGGATTTTGAGCGCACAGTCATTATTGAATGAACTTTTAAAACATCTGCCGCTTCGTGTTTATGGCAGGGGGGCAGTGTTGACGCTGCTACGCGAAATGGGGTTCCCGGTCAAAAACAAAACGCCGCTTGAGGTGACCGATGTTTATCGCGATGACAACTCCGGTGAACTGGTTTGCACGTTGAGTCCGGATGGCAAAGGCGATTTCACCGCCGCGCTCACCAACCTGAAACTAGATATTACTCACCCCCTCTATCGAAAAGTCAAAAACTACCAGGTCGAAGTGTCCGAAGCTCTGGGCAAACTGGATGTAGAAGATACCCGTCAGGCGAGCATCGATCAGGAAGACCGAGGTGGTTTCCGCGTTGGAGATCTATACAAAAACCGGTGAGCTACCGGAGGCAGATAGCGATGGCTCGTTAAGCCGAGATAACTCTTTGTTCGCCAAATAAAGCGATGG
>DODH01000043.1:0-647 GCA_003545625.1 Nitrospina sp. | reverse complement strand
GCGCCTAGCGCTCGGAGTTGATGAATTTTTTCAGGAAGGGGAACATGGCGCCGCGTTTCTCGATCATCTCTTCGCGCGACTTCTTCACCACCGCTTCGTCGATGAGACGGATGTCGCGCTCGGCCGCGAATTTCTCGATGCCTTTCACCACCATGCCGCGTGCGAATGAAGGGATGCGTTCCAGCCTTTGTTTGGCCTCGGGTGTCCATTGAGTCTGGAACTCGACTTCCAGTCCAAGCGTGTCTTCGATTTTCAGGGTGATGGCTTTGCCGCCGTATTTTCCCGGTTCGTAATCACAGGATGGATCGGGGGCCATATAATTTCCGGTTTCGGCAAATGCGCGCGCCCGGCACCCGGAACACATTGCAGAGAATTCGCAGGTCCCGCATTTGCCTTCGAGTCCTTTGCGGTCCCGCAATTGCTTCATGAGAGGAGCGTTTTCCCAAAGGTCTTTGAAGGTTCTGGTTTTGAGGTTGCCCACCGACTCTTCAATGAAAGGACAGGGAGTCAGGTTGCCTTCCGGTGAAATGCGGCTGTAATGGGTGGCCGCCGGGCATCCGCCGGAATAGGTGCGGGTATAAACTGATTCGGGATCGTTTTCATAAACCACCCTTTTATATTGCGGGGCGCATTTGGAATTGATCATC
>DODH01000214.1 GCA_003545625.1 Nitrospina sp. | reverse complement strand
CACCCACTTTTGATCTGGAGGGGCTAATGACCCGTGTAAAAAAGATTCCCCTGGATACCATTAACTCTAATACATAAAATCATTTAATTATTATGTCCGACCCAAATAGATTTAAAGACAATCAGGATGGCACCTTGACTGACACCAAAACCACTCTCATGTGGTTACGAGAAGACGGATGGCAAAGGGATGGTAAATGGTTCAGTTGGGATGAAGCCAAGGATTGGTACATTCTTATGAATGGCATTAAATTCTGCGGCTTTGAAGACTGGAAACTACCCAACGAGGACGAAATCCTCACCTTGTATAACCCTGAAGAAATCAACAAGGATAAGTATGGCAACGAGATTTATCTGGAAACTGTTTTCCCTCCCGGGGCTCAGGCAACCATCTGGCTACAAGGTGAGTCAGGACAAGACGGAACTATATTCGATTTTAAAAATGGGGAAACACGCCCATTACATAAAAGCAGAACCGGCAGAATGTCTGTTCGTCTGGTGCGAGGGAATATTCCCAGAAAAACGGATCCGTAAAATTATAGGAAGATGAAACCTTTCCCTGCTATTATCATCTAATCCTTAACCTATCAATGGGGGTCTTTTGACTAAAAATAGCCTTGTTTCCATCGCTGGAGGATTTTGGTGCGTCGTTGGACTGTTCCTTGTCGCCCGCGGTTTTGGCATGTATCAGCTCGCGGGTCAGGAGCAAAACGCGACTCAAGTCGCTATCATCCTTTCCGGAATCACCGCCTTAGTGATCGGGTTGGTTAAAGGAAAGTTTGTATTGAGCAAAACCGCCCGGAAAAATAAAACCCGGATTTATGGACTGGAGGACCCGGTACGCATCCATCAAATATTCGCCAAACCATTTTATTTTTTGATCCCGATGATGATGGGCCTTGGAGTCCTTTTGCGCTCCTACAATGAATATCTAGGGGGATATGTAGTCGTTGCCGCAATTTATTGCGGAATAGGAATGGCCTTGATCTTTTCCAGCCGCGCCTATTGGGCAACAGAACCAACTGCTCCCGCCCCGGAAAACTCCTAACAAAATGGAATATTTTAAATGAAAAACTTTTTTCTTACCCTGCATATGATATCCATGTGTCTGGTCATTGGAACCTTGTTTGTGCAATCCCTTTCCGTTGTGCTCCGCTTGCGCCTGAAAACTGCCGAAGAAGCAGAAGGTCTCAGAAAAACCCAGAATCGGATCCATAAGTTCATCTACTATCCTATTTTAGGAGTGACCCTCATTTCCGGAACGGTGCTTGCCATAAAGACTGGAGTTTTTTCCGAATCGCAATGGATCTACTGGAAATTAGGACTGCTGGTTATTCTGATCGCACTCGGCGTTCAAAACGGCAAACAAATAAAAAAAGACTCCTTGCCAAAAAAATACGCAATGATGGTGCATATCGCCATTTTTATTGTCGGCGCGTGCATGATCTACCTCGCCACCGTCAAACCCTTTTAAAACTCCCATGGACATCATCCTCACCCTGGTTGCCAGCGTCCTTCTTATCATAGGTTTTTTTGTTATTTGCCGAACTGTCGATGATGATGAAGACGACCAGGAGGAACCCGGCAATGAAGCAGACCACTCCTGACCAAAACCCTCTATCTGAAAAAACAAAACCGTTTCGCCGTCTGGAAAAAAAAGCCGCCTCCTGTCGTTTATGTCCCTGCCTCGCAGATCAACCCGCTGTCTTGAGTTCCGCCAATGGTTCATTAAACACCATGATTGTTTTTGTGGCGGAAGCTCCCGGCAGGTTTGGCGCAGGTCGTACGGGAGTACCGTTTCAGGGCGACCGGTCCGGAGATAATTTTGAAATCCTGCTGAATCATATCGGTTTGACCCGCCCCGAGGTTTTCATCACCAACGCCGTTTTGTGCAATCCGCTTGAGAATGGCAATAACCGCAGGCCCATTGCCGGAGAAATTAAAAACTGCGCCTCGCTTTTAAAAGAGTCCCTTAGCATCATCCGCCCCAGGGTGGTGGTCACTCTTGGTATCGTTGCCCTGCAATCCCTCAACCTTATCCTCGGCACCCGTTTTCAATTAAACCAGAACGTTGCTCAACCCCTTCCAACTCCAGATTTCACCCTATTCCCTCTCTATCACCCCAGCCCCAGAGTCACCAACTGGAAACGCCCCATGGCCCAGCAGAAAAGAGATTTCAAAAAAATCACGCGACTGCTCCAGCAACAACGAGCACCCCTTAGCAGAGAGAGCTTTGCATAACCCCGAGTTCCTTCGACAAGCTCAGGATGACACCCCCAAACCTCCGCAGTCGTCATGCTGAGGCCCTCGAAACATCTCGCTTTTCCGTTTTTACGACTTACGCAAAGGTCTCCTTGGCAGAAGGGGTTGACAAGTCGGGGATTGGATTTTATGTATATAATGAAAGAAGAAATATTTTTGAACGAGAGGTTTACCATGATTAATAACAACCCTTTTACAGACAAATTTTTTCTCCAGGGTCACAAGGCACTGACGCAGGGAACATTTATTTTTGGCGGGATTCTGTTTCTCCTGGCCGTCCTTATTTTTATCTACCCCACGCTGATCCCTTACTTCATCGCCGGGGTGATCCTTCTGGCTGGAATCTCCGTCCTGACTGTGGCCTGGAAACTCTGGAGGTTCCGTGAACATGTTTCCCATCTCGAAAACGGAGAAACCCATATAAATGGAAACAAAAATTACCGGACGCGCGTTACCTACTTCAGGTGGGTTGCGTGAACCATGGCCGGATAAATGGAATCAACAAGGATTGGAGCCAGATCACCCTGGGATGCTGGCAAATCGCCCCCAGCGGAGGATGGGGAAATATCTGTTCCCCAAAAGACGCCGAACGAGTCGTGCATACCGCCCTCGACCACGGCATCACCGCTTTCGATACTGCTGAAGGCTATGGCGATGGAGAATCGGAACGCCGACTGGGCAAAGCCCTGGGTTCCAAAAAAGATTCCGTCATCATCATCTCCAAAATCTGGCCCGATGCTGAACTGACTCTCAAAGCCTATCAGCAATGTCTGGATAATTCCCTCAAGGCTTTGGGCCGGGATTATGTCGACCTTTACCTGATCCATTGGCCGGGAAGTTATTTCAACAATCGTGACAAAAGTGCCCGGCTCGCCGAGTTCATGAACGCGCTCAAAGAAAGCGGAAAAGCCACAACCATAGGGCTCTCCAATTTCCAGGCACCGGACTTAACCCTGCTGGGAAACAAACTCAAAACATTTTCCATGAACGAGGTTCCCTACAGCCTGTTAGACCGAGCCTATGAAGGGGAAAGCTTAAGCCTTTGCAAAAATTCCGGCATTCCTTATATGGCCTTCTCTCCCACGGCACAAGGCCTGCTGGCAAAACCCATGAGCCAGGAAGACCTGAAAATGCCCACCCGGAAAAACAGTTCTCTCTATACGGCATCGGTGTACCCGCATGCCAAAAAAGTCTGGCAAACCGTACGCGAACTAGCTGATGAATTAAACCATAAACCGATTGAAGTGGCTCTGGCCTGGGTGCTCACCCGCGATAATATTTTTACCGCCATCGTGGGGTCGCGGAAACAGGAACAAGTTGCAGAGTTTGCAAAATCCGCCGAACTGAAACTGAGTCCTGGCCAGTTGCAACGCCTGACTAAAGCCAGCGATGCGTTTCCCATGGTGAAAAAAGGACATTGAATGAGCGAACATTGGGAAGAACCACCGGAAGAAGACGGCCTGACCCTGGGTCCTGAAGAAGCCCTGCAACGAGAGATCGAAAAATCCAAAACCCTCAAGGTTGATCGCCTGCGTCTCCGGGACGAGATCGAAAAACTCAAGGCCGAAACAGCCGACCTGATCCAAAAAAACCACCTGCTGAAAGAAAGGCTCACAGCACTGGGAAATCCATCTGCCGAGCCTGAGAAGGCGAGCGAATTTTTCCGAAACATCCTGATTTTTGCCCTGGTTTTTGGTTTTCTAGCCCTGCTTTGGTTCATGGTCCAAAACTAGACCCGTTGCTCAGGCTATGGACAATGGAGGCTATTTCTGCTAAAATCCCTCTAAGTAGAAGAAATATTGAATCTTTATACCGATTTTCACCATCCTAAGTGCTAGAAGCATTCCTCATAGGCAGAAATTTCGCCTGATTCCTTAATTAAGCAAAACAAATAAATATTTTTGTAACACTGCCCCACCAATAAATATCAACAATTATTTAGAGGAAAACCAAATGTGGGTAATTGAATTTTTTCATGTAATTATCGGAATTTTATGGATCGGGTTGCTGTACTTCTTCAATCTGGTTCAGGTCCAGTCCATGCCTAAAATGGTGGAGGAAGGTGCCGCCAAACAATACACCCAGATCATTCTACCCCGCGCCCTGTTCTTGTTCCGGCACGCGGCGTTGTGGACGGTCATCACCGGCATCGCCTATTACATGGCCGGTCGTGGAACGGTTCAAGGAATTCCTAGCGGGGAAATCATGATCGGCATGTTGCTCGGCATCATCATGGCAGGGAACGTCTGGTTCATCATCTGGCCCAACCAGAAAAAGATCATCGCCGGTGAACTCGAAGGCGATGCCCTGGCTAAAGCGAAAAGATCAGCTTTTCTCGCCAGCAGAACCAACGCCTGGCTTTCCATACCCATGTTGATCGGCATGATCGCCGCAAACCACGGCGGCATAATGTTCTAGCCCGCGCCACTAGGCGTGGGGCCAGAGTGCAATAACTCTTTACTGCGTTCAAACCGTGTCGCGGCTAAATGTGGTTTGTTGCAAACGTTTGATTGTTTTATCTAGTCTTTTACTCACAACACAAAAGGGGTTCGTCCACTGTCAAGGGGGCGAACCCCTTTTTTTGTGCCCAGGCCAGCATTAAGCGGGTCTACTCAATAGTCAAGGCTTCCATGGGGTCGAGTTTGGAGGCTTTGATGGCGGGGAACACGCCGAAAAAAATACCGAGTCCGGCGCAGGCCCAACTTGCTATCCAAATGGAATTCGGATCAAGAATCAAAGTCCAGTGACCCCAGTGAGTCAGACCCAGCGTCAACCCCACACCCAGAACAATTCCCAGTCCACCGCCCAGAAACCCGATAATCAAAGACTCATAAAGAAACTGGTGAATGATATCCCTGCGGGTCGCACCCACGGCTCTTCTTATTCCTATTTCGCGTGTGCGTTCCTTGACCGATATCAACATCACCGCCAGAATACCGATGCCGCCTACCAGTAAAGATATAGCGGCAACTCCCACAATCAGTTTGGTAAACATTTCTGTGGTTTCTTTTTTCAGTTCTTCCAGATCCAATTGGCTGATGAGGGTGAAGTCGTCGTTTCGATCATCGGTGAGTTTATGACTTTCTCTGAGAAGTTCGTGGATTTTTTCTGAAGCTTTGACGATGTTTTCCCGCGATGAAACGCGGACAAAAATTCGAGTGATATGAGTCTGGTTGACGATCCGGCGCATATAGGTTGAAATGGGGATCAGAATCAGGTCATCCTGATCCAGCCCATTGGTGTCCACGCCTTTCGGTTCGAACACGCCGATAATTTTAAATGGCATGAAGTGCACCTTGATAACCTGACCCAGCGGGTCTTCTTCGCCAAAAAGATTTTTGACCGCCGTCATTCCTATAATGGCAACACGGTTAGCTGTTTTTGCATCCCTCTCAGAAAAATACTCACCACTTTGCAGGCTATAGTCACGAATAACCGGGAAATCGAGAGTGGAACCGGCAATGCGAGTTTCTGCGGAATTATTGCCAAACTTGGCCACCATACTTTTTTCTTCAAAAGGTGCCGCCCCTTCCACCTCGCCAATTTCTTCCATGATCCGGTTCGCATCCCGAACGGTCAAGGTAGTCACGTTGCCTGTAAGCCGAAGACGCCCTCCACGCCGTTTCATTTCCCCGGCGTTGATGGTGATAAGGTTTTCTCCCATCCCGGCGATGACATCCATCACCTCCTTCTGCGAACCTTTGCCAATGGCCACCATGACGATCACCGAGCCGATACCGATCAAAACGCCCAGGGACGCCAGAAAGGTGCGGGTCTTGTGCGAAAGCAACGCCTTAACCGCTATGCCGAGTGAGGAAAAAACTTTCATCATTATTTTCCTTAATTAGGATCGTATGGATTCTTCAGGACTCAAAAAGGCCGCCTTGCGGGCAGGGTGAATCCCGAATATCAAACCGATTAGCGTACAAAACACAAACGACAGGATAAAAGGCTCCACCGTTATATGAGTTGGAAGAACATCAAACCGTTTTAAACCAAATGAAATAGCCAGTCCCAATCCAACTCCCATGATCCCGCCCAACAGGGAAACCAGAACAGACTCGAACAAAAACTGAAAAGTGATATCGGATCGGCGCGCACCAAAACAACGGCGTATGCCAATTTCGCGAACCCTTTCCCGGATTGATACCAAAAGAATATTCATGATAACGATTCCGCCAACCAGAAGTGAAACCGTTGAGATCAGGATCAACATGCGGTTCAGGGCCTGCTCCGATTCGGTCACCCATTGCATGATGCCTTCGGGAGTGATGAAACGGAAATCATCTGCGGCGAGAACCGAAAGATTATGGTTGCGGCGCAAAACCTGGCGTACGGTTTCCATGGTTTCCGGCACTTGCGAAGGGTTCAGGGTAACGACCTTGATACTGTGAAGGTGAGTCTCATGCGTCAGGCGCGACATGGAGGTGGTCAGCGGAATCAGGGCACGGTCGTCCGGATCGTATCCGCTTTCGGTCAATCCCTTTTCTTCCAGCAGGCCGATCACTTCATAGAACTGATTTTGCAGACGCACCATTTTACCAATGGGGTCTTCGCCTTTGAACAGTTTCCGCGCCGGGGTTGCACCCAGCACGACTGCCCGTCTTTTACGATCCAGATCGCTGTCGGACAAAAAATCGCCATCCACCATTTTCCAGCCGCGAGCCAACTGCCAATCCGGGGTCACCCCATAAACCCGGGTGCTGGTGAACTCCTTTTTATTGATGATCTGCAGGCGTTTTCTCTGGCGGGGCACCACCAAGCGGACGGTGGGAAGTGCAAGCAGGTCTTCGGCATCCTCAAGAGTCATGCTGACGGTATTCTTCGAACGGGCAAAAAACATTCTTCCCGCACCGGCGATCACCGAGAAAGATTCCGGACCAAACCCCATATTGGCAATGCGGTCGAGAACCTTGACCTTGATGCCATCGCCAATAGCCACGATCACCGTCAAAGAGGCGATGCCGATCATCACGCCCAGGGTCATAAGAAATGTGTTGCCCCGGTTCAATCGTAATCCTCTCAGGGCCTGTCCAAAATTTTTAAAAATTCGCATACGCAGTCTCGGTGGACTTACAGAGAGAAAGTTTTTTCCTCATGGTCTGAAGCAATCTGCCCGTCACGGATGGAGACGATACGCCCGGCATGTTTTGCCACCTCCAAATCATGGGTAATGAGCACAATGGTCTTGCCCTCCTTAACAAGGTTGTCAAAGGTCTTCATGGTTTCTCTGCCGTTTTTTGAATCGAGGTTTCCTGTGGGTTCGTCTGCGAGAATAATTCGAGGATTATTGATGAGGGATCGCGCGATGGTGACCCGCTGTTGCTCACCGCCAGAAAGTTGCCCCGGTGTGTGATGCAGCCGGTGTTCCATCCCCACCTTGGCAAGTAGCTCCCGGGCTTTTTCCTTGATGTTGCCCGGAGGCCGTTTTGCATAAACCAATGGCAGGATAACGTTTTCCAGCGCCGTGACTCCCGGCAGAAGATGAAAGGCTTGAAACACAAAACCGATTTTCTCGTTACGGACGCGGGAAAGTTTTCGGTCGTTCAATTGACCGACCTCCTCCCCATCCAGGATGTATTCCCCGCTGGTGGGCTGGGACAAGCATCCCATAATTGCCATGAGTGTGCTTTTCCCCGCACCGGAAGGACCCATGATGCTGACGTAATCCCCCTCCTTGATATGAAGCGTCACATCCTCAAGGACGCGGGTTTCAAAACCAATATTCCGGTAGCTCTTGCAGATGGAGTTCATTTCAATAAGATTCACGGCCTTCTACCTTTGCGTCTTTTCTTTAAGAGTTTGTTGGGAATGCCAATCAGGGCTCCTTCATTGAGACCCGAGACCACTTCGATTTGGCCGCTATCGCGCCAGCCCAACTCAACAGGTTTGTCTTCCAATTCGCCGTTAACTTGCATGACAACGAAAGTTTTTTTACCTTCCCGTTTGACCGCTCCTTTCGGCAGAGTCAGAACATTTTTTCGGGTTCCGGTAGTGATCACGACATTGGTGGTCATCTCGGGTCTCAGTTTTGCGACCTTCTTCTTTTTAATATCCAGGATCACTTCATAGTTCACCACGTTATCCTTGATCACCGCCTTCGGATGAATTTCCCGGACCTTACCATTGAAGAACTTGTTGGCATAGGTGTCCACGGTAAACTTGGCATTTTGCCCGACCTCGATTCGCCCGATATCCGTTTCATCGACAAAAACCGTGACCTCCAGTTTGCGAAGGTCAATCAGCGT
Source organism: Nitrospina sp. (assembly GCA_003545625.1). The sequence continues at coordinate 4,270 of DODH01000214.1, read as the reverse complement.
GACAAATGTCGGGGCATTGAGGCTGGCCACCACCGTTTCCCCTTCCTGAGTCGAGACAAACGCAACAATACCATCGATGGGAACGGTGATGGTGGCATAAGAGAGTTGAATCTTTTCTTCATCAAGATTTGCCTGGGCCCTGTCGACCATGGCCTGCGCCAGTCGGCTGTCATTTTGCAACTGGCTTTGCTTGAGTTTCAATTCCTCATTCGCCAGATTGATCCGGGCCTTCAACACTTCCAGTTTTTCTTCCGCCTCATCCAAAATGGTGGTGGAGACAAAACCTTTCTGGTTCAGTTCCTGATTGCGCTCCAGCATTTTCTGCGCCAGCTTGATCTGAACCAGCAATTCCTCGCGCTCCGCCACGGCCTTGTTAATTTCCAGCGGACCCTCGGCGAGTATTTTTAGCTGCCGGGCTTTTTCCGCGTCCAGATCAGCCTTGAAACGTGCCACCCGGGAGAGCAGGTCTTCATGCTCAATGATGGCAATGATTTCTCCGGCGCGAATGAAGTCGCCGATTTTGACCAGAAGGTTTTTGACCTGCCCCGATATGCGGGCGCCGATTTTAACTTCCGCGCCCGTCTTGAGTGTCACGGTTCCCGTAGCTAAAACCTTTTGATGAATGTCCTGCCGGGTCACCGGCTGAAACTTGAAGTCCTTTACTGTAGGCTTTTGTGGCGGCTTTCCGAAAACTATTTCCCGGCCTGTTTTAATGACCGGGTCCATCTTCCCCTCTTGCCAGGCCCAAACCAAACCGGCCGTAAGAATCACCCACAACAAAAAACTCCGCAATTTTTCCGAAATCTTCACGCTAGAACCTTTGAATTACTTTTCACCACTAGGCCCACTCCCGTGGGAGGGAATGTAGCAAGAGCTTAATTGAGCCGAGCAACCCTTTGCTCGCCAAGTAAAGTGATTGCAAGCTGGCCCCACGCCGAGTGGGGTAAGTATGCTAAAATAAAGGAATTAACCTCTATTCTGGGATCGGCATATCACCAGATAACTTGAGCCTTATCGTGACTCCTACGCCCTCTAAAGAAAATAGTCCCCCGGCCCGGAAACGGTTCTCTCTAAAACTGTGGATTGGAGTGCCTTGCGCCCTGATTCTGGCTCTTGTGATCATTCTTTCACAGATTGACCTGGAAACCGTGAAAGAAAATTTTGTGCAACGGATTTCCCAGGAAACGGGCCTCAAAGTGGCAATGGAATCTATTGGATTCAGCTTCTCCCATGGCCTGGGACTCCAATTAAAGGGCGTAAAAGTGAGGTCGCCCGAAGGCAACCATTTTTCCGTAGAGCGACTGCATTTGCTGGCAGAATGGAGCCCTCTTCTAAAAGGGGAGTTCAAAATAAAATCGGTCACTCTGGAACATCCCGAAGCAACACTGGAAATTCCAGCCCCTCTGCCGAAAGTAGAGGAAAAGCAAAAATCCCAGCCAGAAACGAAACTCATCGACCCTGAAAAAATCCAATCCGCCGCCAGCAAGGTAAAAAGCACACGCCTGTCCATAAAAAAACTCATCGTTTCCAATGGAAAGATCACGCTGATTCGAGCTGGTACCGCAAAACAAGTTTCCCTAAGTGTCGATGGAATTTTTGTTCTGAATCGATCTCCGGGAGAACATCTGGATATTTCGGCCAGTGCCGTCAAAGTGCAGACCGGCGCAATAATTTTTGCGGGAGACGGAATAGCATCCAACCTGACCGAAGACAATGCCAAAATCTCACTGAACCTGAAATCCAACGGTTTTTCCTGGGAAGAAATGCAATCCGTCCTCGACTTTTTAGAACACAAAGAAACTTTGACTGCGCTGACAGCTGTTGATGTGCAAGAGTTTTTAATAAAAGCGGAAATACCTGTCAGCTCTCTCAGCCAGATCGAAACTTTGCAGAAACAAATGATCGCTCACGTTAAATTAAAAACCAGAAACGCGATCTTGAAAATGGACGAAAAAAGTTATCCCATTGAAGCTTTAGAAGGAGAAGGGATCCTGGAAAAAGGTATTCTCACCCATAATTTTTCCGGCACGGCACTCTCAAGTGATTTTAAACTCCATGGCAAACTGCCACTGTTCAATCTCGATAAAGATGCCACCTCCCATGTCGAATGGAAAAATCTGATGTTGGAAAAACTGGCAAAAGGATTGCCGTGGGCTCCCACTCAGGGGAAAGTTTCCGGCAGTCTTACTCTCACCGGGCCTCTGCCAAAAGAGAAAGAACCGTTTCCCGGCAAACTGGAAGTTGATTTTCAGGTAGAGGATTTACTTTTAAAACCTACAGACGGAGCCCATCCCATAGAAGTGATCCGTTTAACAGGACATGGGGATTTTAATCAAGGCCTGCTGCAACATGAAATCCATACAACCGTTTGGGGCAGCGATTTTGACATCAAAGGAAAATTGCAGATGGGTCAGGGAAGACCCGTGCTGAACTCGCGCATAAACTGGCAAGGGTTGGATGTATCACAACTGCCTTTACCATCCACGGGATGGCAGGCAAGCGAGGGAAAACTGACAGGAACTTTAACGCTCATCGGCCCTGTTCCGGGTGCGGGAGAGAAGTTTCCCGGCCAACTCAAAACATCCTTAAAGTTCGCTGCCAAAAATTTAAAACTGCAAAACAAAAGTTCGCCGGACTCTCCTCTGCTCGCCCTGAACCAGTTAAAAGGAACCGGAGAGTTTGCAAACCATCAGGTGAACTACAATATAAAAGGTGGCACGTTCAAAGGAACCTTTCAGTCAGATGGAACCATTATCCTTTCTGCTTCCGGGTCACGCCCCCCTGTGCTCAACAACCGCGTCGAATTCGCCAATCTCGATTTGAGTCAATTGCCCCTACCTATGCCAGCAACTGCGGGCAATATCTCCGGGCATATTAAACTGAATGGCCCGTTACCGGATGCGGAAGATCTTTTGACCGGCAATTTAAAAATAGATACAAACTTTAAAGTAACCGGCCTGAACCTGTCGACAGACACCCTTCCAATAGACATCCAGCAACTTGAAGGGAAAGCCACATTAGACCGAGGCAGGCTGAAACATAACCTGAACGGAACCATGTTTGGCGGAAAAGTAAAAACAAAAGGTGCTCTCCTATTTCAAAAAATTAAAGAAGAAACCCTCATCACCGCAGACTCGGACCTGGTGCTGGATCAGGTCAATCTGGATTGGCTTCCCCTGATCCATAAAGGCACGCCTTCTGCCGGAACCGTTACGGGAAACCTGAAAATTAAAGGGCCTCTTCCCACCAACGGTAAAATTTCTCCGGCGCTGAAACTTAACGGAATCCTTAATGCCAGTAAGCTTGTTTTAGGAGACCAACAAATAGGAAAAGTAAAACTGGACTTCAAGGAAAGTTCTTCCACCTTGACCCAGGTTCAGGTCGAACTGGAAAGAATTAAACTGGGAGATCGCGGATTTAAAAAATTTGTAGGACTGTTGCAAATCACCCCGGAAAAAATTGATCTCACCGGAGGCCAGGTCTGGCCGATGAACGGATTGATAAAGCTTGTCGGCGATTTTAAGCCCGAGTCCAAAAACTATCGTTTGAAGTTTAAGGGGGATAAATTAAAAGTGGAAGAATTTATTCCGCCCGATCTTATGGGCCCCCTGCAATTCTCCGGTGCGGTAACGGGAAAACTACCGCAAAACAACGACTCACCCGGCCTCGCCGATTATTCCCGGGACCTTTCCGGCAATATAAAAATTAAACTCGTTGATGGAACCCTGCCCGAACTCGGTGTGCTTAAAAACCTGCTCATTCTGCTCAATCCCACCTCAGTGTTAAATACCGGTAAAACTGGGTTGAGTTACGACCTTTTGGCAGGGGATTTTAAAATCGTGAAAGGCGTGGTGCATACCAGCAACCTGGAAATGAAAGGTCCCGAGATCATGCTGACCGTCGAGGGAGAGGCCAATCTTGTTCAAGACACCATCAACGCCCAGGTCAAGGCCATGCCGCTACAGATGCTGGATAAAACCATCAAAGCGATTCCGTTGTTGGGTCAGATTTTAGCAGGAGGGAAAAAAGGCAGTGCCATCGAAACTTATTTCAAAGTACACGGCAAACTCAGCAAACCAAAATTTACCCTACAACCGCACAAAACACTGCTCGAAAAACCGGGCAGTATCCTGAAAGAACTCTTCAAACTGCGGTAAAACCTGACAGGCGGAAAATATAAAGAAAGACTGATAACCTTCACTTCCACAATATATAGTCACTTGTGGACTCGTTATATTATTCATTGGCTCTTACCCTTTCAGGGCATGAA
>DODH01000010.1 GCA_003545625.1 Nitrospina sp. | reverse complement strand
GATATGCCAACCAGCGGATTTGACCTGCAGTTCATGGTCGATGTCCCTCTCCCTACTGTCGCATTGGGTGGGACAATCTCCTACACTTATGAAAAATACGTACACTGTGAAGAATGTGAAGGAACCGGTACCTGCGGAAGTGACGAGTGTCCAGAGTGTCAGGGCAAACAACTGGTCGTCCGTTTTGTGACCTTGGATGTGAAAATTCCCCCGGGTGTGGCCGACCAACATACTCTGGCCATCCTCAAAGAAGGCGGAGCAGGCAGAAATGGAGGCCCGCCTGGAGTCCTGTATTTAAAAATCTGCACTCAACCTCACCCAAAATTCAAGCGGGTCAAAAATGATATCATCCAGGAAGTGACCATCTCTTCCAAACTGGCGGAAGAAGGCGGCCCCCTTGAAATTGAAACCCTGACTGCCACTACAACCATTCAAGTGGAAGAAGCAACTCTGATTGGCGAAGAACTACGTGTGCCAGGAGAAGGCGCAGCAATAAGCTGGGGAAAAAAGCGGGGGGACCTTATCATCAAATTCAATATTAAGGATGATTGAATATGACGTTTTTTATATTCATGGCCATCCTCGCCCTTGCGCTGATATTTGCTCTCTGGTTGGTTTTTCAACCTGGCAAACCCCGGCCCAGAAAAAAAATCAAACAGGCAACGAAAAAAATACCCCCCACAGAACCCAGCCCTGCAAAACCCGATCCGAACCGTCGGAGGAAGGTGTTTAAGAAGCAAGTTGCAACGGAATTATTGAAAAGGAATCCGGATATTGTCGCCGCGGTGATAAAACAGTGGCTGCGCGAAAAATAAGGAGGCTTAACCCTTGCGGGCTCTTACTTCTGCCGCATGGGCTTTAGCCCTTTTCAGCATTGCGGCTTTTTCCTCTGAGGAAAATACTCTTGCTTGGGTGGGTTTTGGAGCGTCGTCAGACTTGGGTTTGGTAGCAGCCGGTGTGGCCGCCGGTTGTTCCGCTCCAGCAGGAGCTTCTGCCGGCTTCCCGGTCGCAGGTTCTGCTGTCGCGGCGGGTGCCTCTGTCTTTCCGGCCGGAGAAGGCGCGGCCTCTCCCTCTTTACGTATCAACCGCATGGAGGACCAGACCTCCTGAGTGGGATAAGGCGTGTCGATCCCTATCTTCAAATCCATGCGGATAATTTTTTCATCGGAACATTCACTGATCCAGGTATTGGACGCGCCACCGGGCGCAAATATTGAGTCAATGGGATAATTCGTCCCATTTTTATCTGCAAGAGATTTCACTCCCGTCTTGTCGAAAAGGGTCAACGCCTCCGCCTTATTGGGGATGCGCCAATTATCGTAACCACCAAACTTGTCTTTATTTTTATTGACCCAGTCCACATACTCCCGATGATCTTGCCACGTGTAAAATTTTTTCACATCCAACCAAGCATCGGTCTTCTTCCACATATAACCGCTATTCGGGTCCGTGATCGTCCCATCATCGTTATCAACAAGGGGCTCTCCTACGGGACCGGCCTTTTTAGCCGCTTCAGCTTTTTTAGCCACCGCAAGCTTGGCCTTTTCAGCAGGCGATAATGCCTGATCTTCAGAAGTTTCTGCCATCGTCAACCTCTAGAAACCGAAGAGGATTCCATCTCTTCCAAAATATCATTCAAATCTTTTCCCGTATTGGTAAGGTTTTTCAAAATCTCACCCAGCTTAGACGCAGAATAACTGTCTAACCGAGAATGAAAATCCACTCTATAGTCAGCGGCATTTTTACGGATCCAATCCACAGCAACCTGATCCTGAGTTTCACAACTCATATTGGCGCATTTTTTATCCAGCAGGTTCGTTTGGGATAACCGTATGATTTCACAAATCAAATCTTCTTGGATCTGGCTCATATCTTAAATTTTAACACAAAATATGACGGGAAATTAGCCCTTTGGCTATAAAAACGGGTCACTCTATAATGGTTTTTCAGGCTTGTCAATGCGATTTTTATTGTACCCAATAGCCTTTTAATATTCAATAGGTTACTGTTAATTTTCTACCCTGTTTGGGCACCCTGCCCTTTGAAGTTCGAGGACCGAGGATCGAAAACCTCCCGTAAGCCATCTCCCAAAAAATTGAATGCAAGTATGGTTAAAAATATTGCCAACGAGGGAAACAAAATAAGATGCGGGTAAAACTTGATCGCCGTCCAACCATCGTTGGCCAGGCTCCCCCAACTGCTAAATGGAGGGGCGATTCCCAACCCGATAAAACTCAATGTCGATTCGGCTAAAATCGCCACGGGCACACGAAAACTTAGGGTCACCACCAGGATACTCAGGATATTAGGGAAAATTTCCCGCAGCAGAATCCTTGTGGGGCTCGCTCCCAGAGCACGGGCCGCTTGCACATAAGGAAACTCTTTCATCCGCAGGACTTCTCCGCGCACCAGTCTTGCAACCGTGACCCAGCTTACCAGTGTCAAGGCAATAAAAACCCCCGTCACCCCTCGCCCCATCAACACGGTGATGAGAATGATCATCAACAGGTCTGGCAACGCAAAAACCACATCTACCAATCGCATCATCAGGTTATCGGTCCTGCCGCCGGCATAAGCCGAAATAGCTCCATAAACCGTTCCGATCACCAAGGCAAACAAGGTCGTGAACACACCGATAAATAATGATACCCGGGCACCATAAATCATGCGCGAAAGAAGATCGCGACCCAAACGGTCGGTGCCCATCCAATGTTCCAGACTGGGGAAAGCCAAAGTGCTTAGCGTATCCTGTGTTGCGTAAGAATAAGGAGCCACCCATGGAGCCAACATCGCTACCCCTGAAATAAGCAGGAGAAAAACGGCACTCAATTTGGCGGCAAGGGATAATTGATTCATCATTTCAAAGTCACTCTCGGGTCCAGCCAGCCGTAAACCATATCCACAACCATATTCGCGACCACAATCAGCACTGCATAAACCAGCGTCACTCCCATTATCAAAGGATAATCCCGATTTGTCACAGCAGTGATGAAAAACCGTCCCATGCCAGGAATCGAAAAGATATACTCAATAACGAAAGAACCGGTGACCAGTCCGGCTGTCAGGGGACCCATCACCGAAACAACGGGATACATTGAGTTTTTCAAAACATGTTTGAACAATATCACCGGTTCCGTCAGCCCTTTGGCCCGTGCGGTTCGGATATAATCTGTAGCTAAAACATCCAGCATCGTGGTTCGTGTCAGTCGGGCGACATACCCGGCAAAACCTGCACCCAGCGCGAACGCAGGCAAAATCATATAACGGGGCCCTTCCCACAAAGCAGGAGGAAGCAAGTGCCAATGATGCGAGAAGATCCATACGGATATCGCCCCCAACACAAAACTAGGCACCGAAATTCCCATCGCCGCCAAAAGAAGGACAGACCGATCCAGCAATGAATTTTTCCAGTATGCCGAGATCATCCCGGCAGGAATTCCTAACCCTAAAACAACCAGAACCGCAAAGAGCCCCAATGTAAAAGAAACGGGAAACGTATCGCGGATAATATCCGAAACATCCCGCCCTAAATATTTGTAAGACGGCCCCAGATCGCCTTGGGCCAATTGTTTCATGTACAGAAGATATTGCAGGGGAAGGGGTTTATCGAGATGATATTTAGCCTCGATATTGGCGATGATTTCTGGTGGAAGGATTTTTTCTGTATCGAACGGTCCCCCGGGAACTACGTGCATGATGAAAAAGGTGATCGTCGCAACCGTGACCAGAACTGGTATTCCCAATAAAACCCGCCTGATGATAAATCGCAACATGCCAGCATCTTACCACCGGACAATGTGCAGGGAAACCCATCATATTTCCTTTAAGAAAAATTCGCAGGTTTCGCCACAGGCTGCGATATAATGGAAGGTCTTTCATCTTCACCGGGATTTTAATGAAATACCCCTCTTTAATAGAATTCATAGAGCGGCTGGAAATTGATGGAGAGCTCCTGCGGATAAATGAATCCGTTTCGCCCATTCTTGAAATCGCGGAAATCACCGACCGGGTATCCAAAAAACCCGGAGGCGGCAAAGCCCTTCTATTCGAAAATGTTGAAGGCAGTTCCATGCCAGTGCTGATCAACGCTTTTGGCAGTACAAAACGAATGAATCTGGCACTGGGTGTCCATAATATTGAAGACATTGCCAAACGCATAGAAAGCTATATTAAAATTCCTCCTCCCACTACCCTGCTGGAAAAGGCAAAGCTTCTGCCCATGCTTTTGCAGGCGGCACAGTTTCCAGCCAAGCTCGTGCAACCCGCCCACCCTCCTTGCCAGGAGGTCGTCCATCTAAACGATGATATTGATCTGGGAACGATCCCGATCCTGCAATGCTGGCCTCAAGACGCGGGACGATTCATCACCTTCCCCATCGTGATCAATCGCAGTGTGGATAAAAAAATCAGGAATGTAGGACTCTACCGCATGCAAGTGTACGACAAAAAAACTACAGGCATGCACTGGCATATCCATAAAGACGGAGCGCATTTTTTCCATGAATACCGCAAACAGAATAAGGTGATGGAAGTGGCAGTCGCGCTCGGCGCCGACCCTGCATCCTGTTATTCCGCCTCCGCTCCCCTGCCCTATGGCATTGATGAGTTTCTTCTCGCTGGTTTTATCCGTAAGGCAAGCGTACCACTGGTCAAATGCAAGACGGTGGACCTAGAGGTTCCGGCAAATGCAGAAATTGTTTTGGAAGGCTATATCGACCCGGCTGAAATGCGGCTGGAAGGACCTTTTGGCGACCACACCGGTTATTACTCGCAGGACGGGGATTATCCGATCTTTCATATCACCGCCATCACCCACCGCAAGAACCCTGTTTATCTGACTACCATCGTCGGCAAACCACCGCAGGAAGATTTTTACCTGGGCAGGGCGACCGAGCGCATCTTTCTACCCCTGCTCAGAACCCAACTCCCGGAAATCGTCGACATGGATATGCCTGTGGAGGGGATCTTTCACAATTGCGTCATCGTTTCTCTCGACAAGCGTTATCCCATGCAGTCAAGAAGACTGATGAGCGCGTTATGGGGGCTCGGTCAAATGAGCTTTGTTAAAACAATCGTCACCGTTGATGCCGAAGTCAATGTTCATGACTATAAAGAAGTAGCAAAACTTTTACTCAATAAAGTGGATTTTACAACCGACCTGTTTTTCTCCGAAGGGGTTCTCGATGTTCTCAACCACGCTTCCGACCAAAGGCTACACGGCTCGAAACTGGGCATCGACCTCAGCACAAAAATAGAAGGAGAGCCGGGCTATAAAAAAGAAGCGCCTGTCTCCGCCAATAGCTCCGAGCTTCCCTCAGCGGAAAAAGTGATGGCAATATTTAAAGAAGTGCAAAACTGCAAGGTTTTGGAACTGCAAGCCAAGCGCTCTGTCCTGCTCGTGGCCCTTAATAAAACCGGCCCGCATCAGGGAAAACAATTCATCCAGTCGTTTTTGGATCATGCTGAATTTTCTGCGATAGAAATTATTATCGTGCTGGAAGGCCATGTGGATATTGAAAACATCTCTACAGTGATGTGGAAGTTTTTCAACAACCTCGACCCGAAGCGGGACTTTTATTTTGATGCAGGACGTTTGGGAATTGATGTAACGCAAAAATTTCCCGAAGAAGGCTATCAACAAAGCTGGCCGGAGGAAATTGAAATGACTGCGGAAATTAAAACGCAGGTCGATAAAAAATGGCACGACCTGTTCAATAAATAACAATCCTCCTGAATCAACATGGCTGTAGACCACATCACCATAAAAGGTGCAAGAGAACACAACCTTAAAAACCTCAGCCTCACTCTGCCACGGGAAAAACTGGTGGTGATAACAGGTTTGAGCGGTTCGGGAAAATCTTCTCTCGCTTTCGACACCATTTACGCCGAGGGCCAGCGCCGATATGTGGAATCCCTTTCCGCTTACGCGCGGCAGTTTCTGGAATTGATGGAAAAACCCGATGTGGACTCCATCGACGGACTCTCCCCGGCCATCTCGATTGAGCAGAAGACTTCCAGCAGAAACCCTCGTTCCACCGTTGGCACGGTAACAGAAATTTATGACTATTTGCGTCTGCTCTACGCCAGAATCGGCAAGGTTTTCTGTTATGGTTGCGGGCGGCAAATTACCTCGCAGACCGTGCAGCATATCGTTGACCAGGTCCAGGCTATCCCCATTGGCAAGAAAGTGATGATCCTTTCCCCTATAGCCCGTGACAGGAAGGGAGAATTCAAAAAGGAAATTCTGGATATGAAGCGCAAGGGATTCGTCCGCGCTCGCATAAACGGTGAAGTGCGCTCCCTCGATGAAGAAATCGCTCTCAACAAAAAATTCAAACATACTTTGGAAGTGGTGGTAGACCGGCTGATTATCAAGGAAAACATGGGCAAACGACTAGCCGACTCGGTAGAAACCGCCCTCAACCATGGAGAAGGTTCTCTGGTCGTTGCCATTCTTGAGGACAAAGAAAAATCCCAAGAATTGTTGTTCAGTGAAAAATTCGCCTGCAGTTATTGCAACATCAGTTATCCGGAACTGGAACCGCGTCTGTTCTCCTTCAACAATCCGCAAGGAGCATGCGCCCAATGTGATGGACTGGGAATCAAAATGGTGATCGACCCGGAATTGGTCGTTCCGGATCCCCGGATTTCCATCCGCGATGGGGCTTTGAAGCCCTGGGAAAAACGCAGTTCCATCTATTTCCACCAGATGCTGGATACCATCTCCAGCCATTTCAAGTTCAAGCTCAACACCCCGTTTCAAAAATTACCTAAAAAGATTCGCGATATCCTGTTATTCGGTTCCGGTGACGAACCCATAAAATATTATTTTGAAAAAGATGGGAGAAAACAATTCTATACTGATACCTTCGATGGCATAATTCCTGATCTACAGCGGCGTTATAGAGAGACCGACTCCACCTCCACACGGGAAGAAATTACACGATACATGCGTCCCCTTTCCTGTCAGGCTTGCGGCGGCGACCGGTTGCGCAAAGAAGCCGTCTCAGTAAAAATTGCCGACCTGAATATCGTAGACCTCACGGCATTTTCCATCGGCCAGGCCTATCAATATTTCCAGAAGCTTACACTGACACGACAGGAACACAATATCGCCCGAAGAATCGTCAAGGAAATTAAAGAGCGACTTGGGTTTCTCACCAATGTCGGATTGGAATACCTTTCTCTCGATCGTTCCTCAGCAACCCTGTCAGGGGGGGAAAGCCAGCGCATCCGCCTCGCTACCCAGATCGGCTCCAGCCTGATGGGAGTCCTCTACGTTCTTGATGAACCCAGTATCGGGTTGCATCAAAGGGACAACGACCGCCTGCTCAACACCCTCTTCCGCCTGCGTGACTTGGGCAACACCGTCATCGTGGTCGAGCACGACGAAGCCACCATCCGCTCAGCCGACTATGTTGTGGACCTTGGCCCCGGCGCAGGAGTTCATGGCGGTGAAACCATTTTTGCAGGAGCCCCTAAAGCCCTGCTTAAATGCAAAGATTCTCTGACGGGACAATACCTTTCCGGTAAAAAGCAGATCCCGCTTCCCAAAACCCGGCGCAAAGGCAATGGGAAAACAATTGAGATTCATGGAGCCAAAGAAAATAACCTGAAAGGAATAACCGTAAAAATTCCTCTCGGCTGTTTTGTCTGCGTGACCGGCGTGTCCGGTTCCGGTAAGAGTACGCTCACGATAGATATTTTATACAAGGCTCTGGCCCGGCATTTTTGGAACTCGATGGATAAACCCGGCGAGTTTAAAAAAATTCAGGGCCTGCAATGGCTCGATAAAGTCATTGATATCGACCAGTCGCCGATAGGCAGGACACCCCGATCTAACCCCGCCACCTATACTGGCGTGTTCACCCTTGTCCGGGAATTATTCAGCCAGGTTCCCGAATCCCGTGCCCGCGGTTACAAACCGGGACGGTTCAGCTTTAATGTTAAAGGGGGAAGGTGCGAAGCCTGTCAGGGAGACGGAGTTATCAAGATCGAAATGCATTTTTTACCGGACGTATTCGTTACCTGCGAAGTTTGCCAGGGAAAACGATTCAACCGCGAAACGCTGGAAATTCTTTATAAAGGAAAAAATATCGCCGACATATTGAATATGACAGCGGAAGAAGCCAAGGAATTTTTCACCAATATTCCTGCCATTAAAACCAAACTGCAAACCATCACCGATGTCGGGTTGGACTATATAAGGTTGGGCCAGCAGGCCACCACTTTATCCGGCGGGGAAGCGCAGAGGGTCAAATTATCGAAAGAGTTGAGCAAACGCAGTACCGGCAGAACACTTTACATTCTGGATGAGCCGACCACCGGACTGCATTTTGCCGATATCGAGAACCTGTTGAGAGTTCTCGACAAACTGGTGGATACAGGCAATACGGTGATCATCATCGAACATAATATGGATGTGATCAAAACCGCCGATCATATCATCGACTTGGGACCAGAAGGCGGTGACGGCGGAGGCCAGGTGCTGGCCGAAGGTCCGCCGGAAAAGATCGCAAAAGTTAAAGCCTCCTACACCGGACAGTATTTGAAGGAATATCTGTAGGATATTAATCTAAGGTTTTATATACAAATAACCTTGTTCCTGCAAATCGGCAATGCGTTTGACCGCTACAGGATGTTCAGTCGGGATAAAACCCGGCTCCAAAGTATCCAGAGGTTTGCCAAACAACTTCATCGAAACCTGGCACATTTCTGGTTGCACTCCCTTGGCAATAATCATGGCGAGCTTCTTTTTCAAACTAGGATCTACAGTTTCTTTAATAAAGAGTTTCAGGGCCGGACCGTGCACCACCACTTTGATGTCGATTTTATCCGGTCCACCTTCTGCTTCCATATGTTTATTGATCAAAGCCATGGCGTATTTGGCAACCCCGACATCCGAGCCATCAATGTGATACAAAACTTTAATTCGGCCATTTGCATCACGATTGTTTCCTGCTTCCGCAACTGAGAATATAAGCATGAGGCAAATCAATGCCGTAAAAAACTGTACGATCCAATTTTTATTATTCCAAATCATGAAAACCCTCCTGTAGGATTATTTTAGTGTGCTACCCAGAAGTGTATCACTTTTAATCTTTTGGAATACAGATTTGACAGGAGGGAAATTCTGGACGAGTTTCGGCGGAAACGAATTGGGTTAGTTATTTTCGGTGTTTTCGAGCCGGGCGATGGCGCGGAAAAGTTTTTTCTGCGTTTCGGTGAATTCTTCTTCAGAAAGGTCGGCTTTGCCCAGCAGTTCTTCCGCTTTGGCCTGGGCACGCTCGGCCCGTTCGCGGTCAATCTCATGCAGGAACTCTCCGGTCTCAGCTAATATTATTACACGGTTATCCGTCACTTCCAGATATCCGCCACTAACGACCAGGGCAATGGTCTCGCCCTCTTTCTCATAGGACAATTGTCCGGAACGAAGGTTGGTAAGAATCGGGGTGTGGTCATAAAGAATAGCCATATCGCCCTCGGAACCGGGTACGTTGACCTGATCGACCTCTTCAGAGACCAGTAGTTTTTCGGGCGTTACAATACTGAGGATCAGTTTTTCGCTCATGCTGATTTCTTTTCCAGTTCTTTTTGTTTTGCCAGAACATCATCAAAGGTTGCAACCATATAGAATGCCTGCTCAGAGATTTCATCACCACGTCCTTCGAGAATGGCTTTGAATCCTTCAACGGTATCCTGTACTTTGATATATTTACCCGGTGAACCGGTAAAAACTTCCGCCACAAAGAACGGTTGTGAGAGATATTTTTGAATCTTCCGGGCACGGGAAACCGCCTGTTTATCCTCTTCTGAGAGCTCATCCATACCCAGAATAGCAATGATGTCCTGCAGATCTTTATAGCGCTGCAAAACCTGCTGAACCCCGCGGGCAGTATTGTAGTGTTCATCGCCCAGAACTTCCGGGTCGAGAATTCGTGAAGTGGAGTCCAACGGATCCACCGCCGGATAAATACCCAGTTCAGATATACGCCGGTTTAATACAGTGGTGGCATCCAGATGCGAGAAAGTAGTTGCCGGAGCCGGGTCCGTCAAGTCATCGGCGGGAACATAAATCGCCTGAACCGATGTGATCGAACCTTTTTTGGTAGAGGTGATGCGCTCCTGCATATTACCCATTTCTGTTGCCAGTGTTGGCTGATAACCTACCGCAGACGGAATACGTCCAAGAAGTGCTGACACTTCGGAGCCCGCTTGTGAAAAACGGAAAACATTATCGATGAAAAGCAGAACGTCTTTGCCGCCCTCATCGCGGAAATATTCCGCACAAGTGAGGCCAGTGAGGCCAACGCGCATGCGCGCGCCAGGAGGTTCTGTCATTTGCCCGTAGATCAGAGCCGTCTTGTCGATAACCTTGGACTCCACCATTTCGTTATAGAGGTCATTTCCTTCACGAGTTCGCTCACCCACTCCTGCGAACACCGAAAAGCCCCCGTGTTCCGCGCCGATATTACGAATCAATTCCATGATCAAAACGGTCTTGCCTACACCCGCGCCGCCAAACAGGCCGGTCTTTCCACCCTTGAGATAAGGCTCAAGCAAGTCAATGACCTTGATGCCAGTTTCGAGCATTTCCATTTTGGTATCCTGCTCATCAAATGCGGGAGCGTCACGGTGAATACTCCACCGGGCCTTGGACTCAACCGGAGGTTTCTTGTCAACCGGGTCGCCCACAACATTAAGAATTCGACCGAGCACTTCTTCCCCAACAGGTACGGTAATAGGAGCACCTGTATCAACGGCTTCCATTCCTCGAACCAATCCATCTGTCGAGTGCATGGCCACGGTACGGACCGAATTGTCGCCAAGATGTAGCGCCACTTCGCAAACCAGGGTTTCAGTTTCCCCACTTTCCCCAGTGCGCTCAATGTTGATCGCGTTATACAGGGCCGGTAGATCACCGTCTTCAAAATTCACGTCTACAACGGGACCCATGACTTGGATAATTTTTCCCTTATTCATTCATTCCCCTCCACTAATTTCAGTATCTTTCACGCCATCAACCCTTGAGGGCTTCGGCGCCATTTACGATTTCTATCAATTCTTTGGTGATATAAGCCTGTCGGGCTTGATTATAAGTCAACGTCAAGTCACCGATCATTTCACCGGCATTGCGGGTAGCACTATCCATTGCCGTCATCCGGGCGCCATGCTCACTGGCGCTGGACTCCAAAAAGGCACGATACACCTCAACCGTCATATAACGCTTAAGCAGTTTATCCAGAATTGTTTCTTCATCAGGCTCGTAGATATAATCCACGACAAACATGTTGTCTTTATGCGTCGTTTTTTCAGGAACCACCGGGAGCAACTGCTCAACAGCGACTTCCTGCTGCATCACCGACTTGAATTCGTTGTAAACAATAAAAACCCTGTCGATCTTTTTCTCGGTAAACAAAGCGGCAAGGTTCTCACCAATGGCCTGCGCTTTCAGGTAATCAAAATCTTTCGTCCAGCCAATGATATCCTGCGTAATAGTCACTGGGCGATTGCGGAACACATCATTGCCTTTTTTACCGGCAATGATCAGGGAGTTTTCATTCTGCGTATTGTCTTTAAGGTATTGGGCCGTTTTACGGATGATATTAGAGTTGAAACCGCCACACAGGCCTTTGTCCGAAGTGATGATCAGAAGTAAATGCCGTTGCCCTTCCCGCACATCCAGCAAGGGATGCAAGTCATTATTGCACCGTGCCGCCAAATGGTGGAGAACATCCATCATCTTGATCGCATAAGGCCGCGCCTGCTGAATCGCTTGCTGGGCCTTGCGCAGTTTCGACGCCGCAACCAGCTTCATGGCCTTGGTAATCTGTTGCGTATTTTTTACGCTTTGGATGCGTCTTTTAATATCTTTTAAATTAGGCATGAGTTAGTTTTTGAAAAGGCCTCTAAATTCTTCGATAGCGGCTGTCAACTGGCTTTCGCTGTCGTCATCGAGTTTCTTGGCTTCTGCAATTTTATCAATCAATGCCTGGTGTTTGTCTTCCATAAAATTGAGTAGACCGCTTTCAAATTTTTGGATATCGGCGACAGGGATATCGTCCACCAGACCCCGCACACCAGCGAAGAGAGAAATGATCTGCTGAACCACGCTCAAAGGTTTGTACTGACCCTGCTTGAGAAGTTCCACCAAGCGTTCGCCACGATGGAGCTGGGCCTGGGTCGCCGCATCCAGGTCACTGCCGAACTGCGCGAAAGCCGCCATTTCGCGGTATTGCGCAAGGTCCAGACGCAAGCTCCCCGCAACTTGTTTCATTCCCTTAATTTGGGCCGCGCCGCCAACCCGGGATACCGAAAGCCCAACATTGATCGCAGGGCGTACTCCGGAATAAAACAGATCGGTTTCCAGATAAATCTGTCCATCCGTAATGGATATCACGTTGGTCGGAATGTATGCGGAAACATCACCCGCCTGGGTTTCGATGATCGGCAGAGCCGTCATGGAACCTGCTCCCAGTTCATCACTGACTTTTGCAGACCGTTCCAACAATCGGGAATGCAGAAAGAAAACATCACCCGGATACGCTTCACGCCCTGGAGGCCGCCGCAACAAGAGCGACAACTGCCTATAGGCCGCCGCCTGTTTGCTGAGGTCATCATAAACAATCAGGCAATGTTGCCCGTTATCGCGAAAATATTCACCCATGGCGCATCCGGCATAAGGAGCGATAAACTGCATCGGTGCCGGGTCACTGGCCGAAGCCGAAACCACGATGGTGTATTTCATCGCATCATGCTGTTCCAGCATTTTAACCACCCGCGCAACAGTAGAACGCTTTTGCCCTATCGCTACATAAATGCAGAACATGTTCTGCCCTTTTTGATTGATGATCGCGTCGATGGCAACTGCGGTTTTGCCCGTTTGCCTATCACCAATGATCAACTCCCTCTGCCCACGGCCAATAGGAATCATGCCATCAATAGCCTTGATCCCTGTCTGCATGGGTTCATGTACTGATTTCCGGTCAATAACACCAGGTGCAATCCTTTCAATGGGTCCGAACTTTTCTGTTTTGATCGGTCCCTTGCCATCAATGGGCTGGCCTATACCATCCACAACCCGACCAACCAATTCAGGCCCAATCGGAACTTCCATGATGCGTCCGGTGCGTTTGACTTCATCGCCTTCTTTTATGTCATCGTCCCTACCAAGCAGAACCGCACCCACATTATCTTCCTCGAGGTTCAGCACCATTCCGGACAAACCGCCGGGGAATTCCAAAAGTTCACCGGACATGGCATTTCCCAGGCCATAAATACGTGCGATTCCATCCCCTACCGAAATCACCCGACCGGTTTCTTTGAGCTCGATCCCTTCTTCAAAGCCTTCAATCTGCTTTTGAATCAAGGAACTGATTTCATCGGCTCGTAAATTCACTTAGGCTACCTCCTCTTTTTCTATTGTTCGTTTCAACATATCCAAGCGGTTGCGAATGGTGTCATCCGTCACTTGGTCCCCGATGCGCAACATGATGCCGCCGATCAGCGACTCATCCACCTCGGTGTCGATCAAAATGGTTTTTCCTAAAATCTCGTTCAGTGCGGCTTTCAACCGGTCAATGTTTTCATTGGTCAAAGGATAGGCAGAAATGACATGGACTCGTGTTCGGTTCAACCTCCGGTCCACGGCTTTTTCAAAGTATTCGACAATTTTCGCCAAATACAGCATCTTGTTCCGCTCATTAAGCAAAACCAGCATATTGGATACGTTGTCTTCTACCTGAAGCCGACTGCATATCTCCTGAACCACGGTTTTTTTCTTTTCCGTAGCTATGGAAGGGTGCTTAAAAAAACGCGGCAACTGTTTTTCAGTATTCATGGCATCTTCAAAGGCCTGCAAATGTCCCAGAGCCTTTTCCAGCGCACCCGTGTCCGAAATACTCCCGGACAGCGCCTCGGCATATCTTTTTCCAATCTGATTTTCCAGCATCGTTCAGCCTTAAATGTGTGGCGTCAATTCTGACGTTTTTCCAGTTCCTCAATCACCTGCTCAATAGACTCTTCCACAAGCCTTTTTTTATCCGCATCATCCAGAGCTTTTTTTAGAAATTTTTCTGTGGAGGCAATCGTCAAAGCCGCAGTGTAACTGCGGATTTCCTGGAGCAACTTGGTGCGCGAGCTTTGAATTTCCTGCTCCGCATCTTTTTGAATCTGCCGGACTTTCGCCTCGGTTTCCTGGAGGCTTTTCTCCTGAGATTTCTTAGCCTCATCATGGGCCAACTGCACAATCGTCTCGGCCTTGCCGTGCGCGGCTTTTAGTGTTTCTTCCAGTTCTCTTTTAATCCCTTGCGCTTCTTCTTTCAGCTTCTCGGAGTTCTCAATATCACTGCGAATCTTTTTTTCCCGTTCTTCCAGTGCTTCGAGAATAGGAGGAAAGGCAAATTTCTTAAGAACAAAAAATAAAATCCCAAAGGAAATCAGCGACCAGAAAATCAGCGAGCCGAAAACAGAAACCTGTTCAAATTGAGGCATATCCAACCCTTAATTAAAGTTCATCCAACAGGAAAGAGGCACCCAGCCACTCGGCGTGGGGCCAATGAGCAACGGCAGCGAATATTTGCCCACAAAATAAAGCCATTGCAATTTGCCAGCGGAGGCTCTCCGCCTCCTTTACGGCATAATGATAAAGGCAATAACCAGAGCATACAGTGCAATTGCTTCTACCAGCGCGAAACCGATCCAGCAATATTTGGCAACCCGCGCCTCGCAATTAGGCTGACGCCCAACAGTTTCGATGGTTTTCGCGAAAATATAAGCGATCCCCAGGGCGGCACCAAAAAAACCAGCGGCACACAATCCCATTCCAATTAATGCAGCAGCTTCAGAACCCATTCTTTCCTCCTAAAGTTTGTGACAAAAAATTAATGTAACTTGACCACATCGCCAATGTAAACACAGGTCAGCGTTGTGAAAATATAAGCTTGAATAAACGCAATGGCGATTTCCAATCCGTTAATGATTATTGTGAATCCAAAAGGCATCCAGCTCACCCACAGTGGCGACGTCATAGCAAGCCCGAATAACACCGCCAGGATAGTATGCCCCGCCGTCATATTAGCGAACAAGCGGACCGCAAGCGAAATCGGACGCGCCAGCATACTTACAATTTCAATGGGAACCATTAACGGAATCATAATCTTAGGTACTCCCGGCGGCACCAGAATGCCAAAAAAACCCAAGCCGTGCTTGCTAAATCCGATCACCAGAGTCATGATAAAAATGCCGCAAGCAAATGCTCCGGTCACCACCACCTGGCTGGTGATCGTGTAAGAACCCGGCACCAGCCCGATCAGGTTGCAGGCCAGAATAAATAGAAACAGGGTGGTAATAAACGGAATATATTTTTTGCCCTCTTCTTTTCCGATAAACTCATAGACCAGATCGCTTATGAATTCCAGAATAATTTCCAGAAGGCTCTGCAGTTTTCCCGGTATGGGGGAAACGCCCCGGCTCACCACCAGTATGAAAGATCCGGCAACAATGGCCAAACCGACCCACATCGCCACTACAGCGTTGTTGATAGAAAGGTCCAGTCCCCCTATATGAATAGGAATAATGGT
>DODH01000197.1:7613-12184 GCA_003545625.1 Nitrospina sp. | reverse complement strand
ATTACCCCTTCGGGGCACGAAAGCAAAGGAAGAGTATCACGTGCACCATTGCCACCGGCCGCTGGCCGGGCGGTTAGTCGAAATCGAAATCTCGCAGGGGTTTTTCGCCGGATCTATCTACATGTTTTGTTGATTCTTTGAAAGTTTCATCGAGAACCCGGCCACGTTCTTTCTGGTTCTCTCTATTTTTTTTGAAAATATCTTCATTTTCCTTTTTTTTATTTTCCAGACCCTTCACCATATCGGTGAGGGAAACCTCCGGCTTGGGTTTTCTCTCTTCCCAAATTATCTCGCCGGTTTTTTGGTCCACCTGAAGCTTGGTTTCACAACAGGGGCAGATAATATCCAGCTTTTTTGATCCCATCATCTAACCCAAAATAAATTCAAGATAGAAATTCAATCAATCATGCTGTGGCAATTCGCGTACCTTTTATTCAAAAGGTGTGCTCATGGCCAAAGACAGCCTTTCGTAATTCCTATCATTAATAACTTGCCTCCAAACCTGGAAGCCGTTATTAATTATATCAGATTTATATGTAGAGAAAAAATGCCAAGAAGGAGAAGCATGCAAGGGTATTTCATTACCGGAACCGATACCGGCGTAGGCAAAACCGTGGTGACCGCCTGCCTGGCTACCCTGTTCAAAGCCCAAGGGGAAGATGTCGGGGTGATGAAACCCATAGAAACCGGGGTGGACCCAGAATGTAGCTCCTCCGCAAACTCCGATGCCAAGTTTCTGATGGAAGTCACAGGAGTTCAAGACAGCTTAGAGAAAGTCTGTCCCTACCGCTTAAAAACCTCAGCCTCTCCCTATCAGGCGGCCAGGATCGAAGGAAAGGAACTCGACCCGACTCAAATACTGGAGAACTTTCACGCACTTCAGTCCAAACACTCCATGATGCTCGTGGAGGGCATAGGCGGACTCCTGGTACCGATAACCCACCGTTATAATGTGGCCGACTTGGCTTTACAAATGGGACTGCCGCTGATTATCGTCAGCCGCCTCCAACTGGGGACATTGAACCACACCCTGTTGACGATTAATGCCGCCCAACAACACGGACTGAAAGTCAAAGGTGTGATCCTCAACCCAACTGATGAAGGGGAGTTGGATACTATTGCGCAAGAGCAAGGCTCCTTGATCGAAGAATTTTCAGACACGCCCGTGCTGGGCACTTGCCCGTTTATCGAAGACGTTTCCGCCAAAGGGATAGAAAAAAATCTAACGCTGTTACAGGAAAAATTCCAGACCCGTCATTTCTCTGAGTCGGATTTGAACTCGTAGCCTTTTTCGCGGTGGGTGATGATGTGTTTGGGAGATTGGGGTTTCTTCTCAAAATATTTGCGCAGGCGAGCTATGAAATTATCCACTGTGCGGGTTTCAGTCTGTGGATCATAACCCCAGACTTTTTCCAGCAATTCCTCACGAGTCACAATATTCCCCTTATTCTTAACCAGCAGTTTCATCAGTAACGCTTCTTTAGCCGTCAGGTAGAATTCATCAGAACATCCCTTGGCTTTGCCACTGGCAAAGTTGATCCACATATCACCAAACTGAAAAACCTCCTGATCGTGCACCGGCTCCTTATACCATTCCCAGCGGCGCAGGATTCCTTTGACCCTTAGCAGGAGTTCCGGCAAGTGGAACGGCTTGGTCAAATAGTCATCGGCCCCGGCTTGCAATCCCAGTTCCCGGTCTTCATCCGTGGACTTGGCAGAAAGCATCAAAATCGGGAACCGCATGTTTGTCTTACGAATTCTCCTGGCCACCTCCAGTCCGCTCACCTTGGGGAGCATGATATCGAGGATCATTAGATCAAATTCCTCTTTCCCCAGAAGATCCAGAGCCGACTGACCGTTATCAACAAGAGTGACCCGATAACCCTCCCGCTCCAGGTTGAACTGTAGTCCCTTGGCAAGATGCGCTTCGTCTTCGACCACAACAATTTTTTTGCCGTTATTATCCATCACTCATCCAAGTCCTGTTCTCACAGCTGTTCCAGGGAAACCTCAACTTCCCGGCTGACCGGAAGCAGGACAGAAAATATCGAGCCTTTGCCCCTTCCCGAACTGGAAACTTTCAACCGGCCTTTATGGTTTTTAATAATTTCACTGGAAATGAACAAACCCAACCCAGCTCCTTCAATATTCTGCGTGTCCTTGTTCTGCACCCGGTAAAACTTTCTGAAAATCTTTTTCATATCCTTTTTATCAAAACCAATTCCCCGGTCTTCAAAATCCACTTCCCAGTATTTGCCAATTTTATGCAGGTGTATATTCAACGAGGAACCCACAGGAGAATACCGCAACGCATTGCCAACGAGGTTATTAAACACCATGCGCAAGGCCCTTTTATCCAGACTCAGCGTGGGAGAAGCCTCCAGTTTCAAATCTACAGAACACTTTTTTTCCTCAAACTGGCGTTTATGCCCATTGACCACATCCGCAAGAAAATCACCCAGATTCACCGGCTGAAACTGCAATGCCATGCTCCTGGGGTCGGCTTTGCTCGATTGCAGGATGTTATCGACCAACCCGGAAAGACGTTTTGTGTCCGACAACATGATTTCGACAAAATCATTCCTTTCATCATTCGAAACATCCTGGTATTTCATGGTTTCGAGGTAAAGCTGAATGGAGGCAAGCGGGGATTTCAACTCATGCGAAACACTGGCAACAAAATTGCTTTGCATCTGGTTCAGGCGATTTTGCTTGTTCCAGTAAACAAAGATCACATAGACCCCGGCAAGAATCAGGAGCATCAGGAAACAACCCTCAAACAAAATCAGCCACTGAACTTTGGCTGTGAACAAATCCGGACGGATTTTCTGGGCAAACTCCTTGATTGCCAGGTTATTTTCCAGATACCAGTTGATCCAAACCGCCATGAGCACGATCCAGGCGATCTGAACCCCTATAAACACCATGATAGGGTGAAACAAAGCCCGTAATTTACCCATGGCTCCCTCTAATTCGTCTTCCCATTCCGATAATCATGCTTTTTTTACAACCTCCTGATTTCTACCACTTTACCAAGTTCGAAGCCTAAATTGAAAGCCTAATTACCGGCGTAGCCGCCGGTGGCAGTGCGGCGGTGACGCTAACGCGACCGCCAAAAACAGAGGAGACAAATAGGCAAGGCCAAATCAAACCGAGATAGCTCTTTGCTAGCCAACAAAAGTTATTGTACCCTTTCAGGGCATGAGGGTTAAGGAAGAGATATAACGCACACTGGCCCCACGCCTAGTGGCTAGTGGGGTATTACATAAGTTTTACAAACGGTTTGGCTGAGTCAGGCTATTATGAAGCTGTTGAAAAACCTTAATGGAGCTTTTTCATGACTAGTGATTCCGCTGAGAAATACCAAATTAAATTTAATCCGGTCGCCACATCCGTTCTCGTCATCGTACATGTCATGGCGCTATTTGCTTTTTTTCCGTTTGCGTTTTCCTGGAGCGCGGTAGCCGTAATGTTTTTTCTGTACTGGCTCACCTCATCACTGGGCATTTGCTTAGGCTATCATCGCTATCTCACACATCGAGGTTTTACCCTGCCAAAATGGCTGGGATATACAATTATCTTGTTTGGATCTCTGGCCTGCCAGAACGGCCCCGTCAAATGGGTCGGGCAACACCGTATGCACCATGCAGGTTCAGACACGCCGGAAGATCCGCACAATGTCAAAAAGGGTTTCTGGTGGGCACACCTTTTCTGGATGTTTAATACCCACTCCAAGTTTGATGACAAACAAGTGCTTCGCGACTACACCAAAGATTTTTGTGAAGACAAGTTTTACAAGTTCCTCGATGACTACTTTATTTTAGTTCAAGTTGTCCTGGGATTCATCTTACTTGCCATTGGCGGGATTCCCTGGGTCATTTGGGGAATATTCGTCCGTCTAGTGGTGTCTTACCATTCCACCTGGCTGGTGAACAGTGCCGCACATTATTTTGGCTACGTGACCTTTCCGCTCAAAGATGATCTCTCCACCAATTGCTGGTGGGTAGGGCTTTTGGCCTGGGGCGAAGGCTGGCACAACAACCATCATGCATTTCCCAAGTCTGCCCGGCATGGTTTGCGACCCTGGGAAATTGATATGACCTGGTGGGCTCTTTGCGTTCTGGAAAAACTCGGCCTCGCCAAAGACATTAAAGTGGCCCAGTTGATCCCCAACCCGGACCGCCATGAAAAAGAAGCCCCAGCGTTTATCGGAAAAGTCATCACTCAGTCGGCCTAACTCTCGCCTTCCGTAAATTTAATAAAAAGCCGCACCTTTGAAGGTGCGGCTTTTTTTGTTCATTGCCTCCTAGACATAGGGCCTAGACAACTCTTTGTTAGCCAAGGAGAGCGTTATCCATTAGGTCCAGCATCACGCTAGCGCCTAGTAGTTGAATTCTATGTGGTAGCCGGAGTATTTGCGCAGGTTGATCACTCGGGTCGCGAAAATCAAATACTGACCCTTGATGCCGGTCAAGCAGTCTGTGAATTCCGGAATTTTATCGAGATTATGGCTGGTGATTTTCTCGGGAACCGATTCAACCGGATAAACCAGTTGCTGAACTTGCTCACCC